>JAJUFW010000387.1 GCA_029263555.1 Alphaproteobacteria bacterium | reverse complement strand
GGGACTCCGACGGCGCGAAGATCATCGACGGCATGGCCGGGCTCTGGTGCGTCAATGTCGGCTACGGGCGCAGGGAGCTGGCCGAGGCCGCACACCGGCAGATGCTGGAGCTGCCCTACTACAACACATTCTTCAAGACCGTGACGCCGCCGACGGTCGAGCTGTCCCGCAAGCTGGTCGAACTGACGCCCGAAGGGCTGAACCACGTCTTCTACGCCAGCTCCGGGTCGGAGGCGAACGACACCATCGTCCGCATGGTGCGCCATTTCTGGAACCTGAAGGGGAAACACCGGAAGAAGACGATCATCGGGCGCAAATACGGCTATCACGGATCGACCATGGTCGCCGTCTCGCTGTGCGGCATGGATGCGATGCACGGCCAGGCCGACCTGCCGTTCCCGGGCTTCCATCACGTCCTGCCACCCTATTGGTACGACTTCGGCGGCGACCTCGATCCCGAGGCGTTCGGCCTCAAGGCCGCCCGTGCGATCGAGGACCGGATCCGCGAGCTGGGGGCTGATACCGTCGCCGCCGTGATCGCCGAGCCGATCCAGGGCGCGGGCGGGGTGATCATTCCGCCCGCCAGCTACTGGCCCGAGCTGCAGCGGATCTGCCGCGAGCATGACGTGCTGCTGATCGTCGACGAGGTCATCTGCGGCTTCGGACGCACCGGGCACTGGTTCGCCTCCGATCTCTACGACATCAAGCCCGACCTCATGACGCTGGCGAAGGGCATCACCTCCGGCTACGTCCCGCTCTCTGCCGTCATGGTCGGGGACCGGGTCGCCGAAACCCTGATCGAGGAGGGGGGCGAGTTCTTCCACGGGTTCACCTATTCCGGTCATCCAGTGGCGGCCGCGGTGGCGCTGGCGAATATCGAGATCCTGGAGCGGGAGAAGCTGATCGACCGGGTCCGGGAGCGCACGGGCCCCTATCTCCAGCGGAAGATGCGCGAGACTTTCGAAGGCCATCCGCTGGTCGGGGAGGTGAGGGGCGTCGGCTTCATCGGCGGGATCGAGCTGGTCGCCGACAAGGCGACCCGGCAGCGCTTCCCGAACTATGGCGAGGTCGGGACCCTGTGCCGGGATCACTGCTTCCGCAACAACCTGATCATGCGGGCCGTCCGCGATACGATGGTGTTTTCCCCCTCCCTGACCATGATCGAGGAGGAGATCGACGAACTGGTCGCGCGCGCGAAAGTTGCGATCGACGCGACCGCACGCGATCTGGGCAGGCTTTAAGAACGAAGCGACCGGCTTTCCGCCCGCCCCGGCGGGCGGGAGCCGGGGCCGTCCGTGCTGCTCCGCAAATTCCGCGGGAAAACCCCTCGTAGCGGGCCGTTGACAAGCGGCATCCCGCTCGGTTTCATGCCGTAAATCGGTCAAACTAGCTGTCGCGACAATGGCCGGTGAGCCTACCGTCGGCGGCCCACAGGGACGGTCCGATAACAGTCGAGGGGAGAGTCAGGTATGTTCCGGAGATTCACGGCGCGCCCGTCGCGGCGGCAATTCGTCAAAAGCTCGGTCTCGGTCGCCGTCACCCTGCCCATGCTGCCTCAGTTGGCCATGGCGCAGAACCGCCAGGTGAACGTCTACAATTGGGACACCTATATCGGCGAAACGACGCTGGACGATTTCGCCAGCGCGACCGGCATCAACGTCCAGTACGATCTCTATGCCGATAATTCCGAGCTTTTCGCCCGTCTCCGGGAGGGCAATCCCGGCTATGACGTCATCGTCCCGACGAACGATTTCGTCTCGCGCATGATTGTCGCGGGAATGATCCAGAAGCTGGACCATTCCCGCATTCCGAACTTCAAGAATCTGGCGCCTCGCTTCCAGGACGGCGAGTTCGATCCGGGCCGCCAGTACTCTGTGACCTATTTCTGGGGCACGATCGGCATCGGCTATCGGAAGTCTGCGGTGAGCCAGGTGCCTGATAGCTGGGGCTACGTCCTGGGCGACCAGAGCGGCGAGTATGCCGGGAAGATCTCCTGGCTCAGCGAGCCGTCGACCATGATCCAGATGGCGCTGAAATATCTCGGCTACCCCCTGAACTCGACCGACATGGGGCAGCTCAAGGAGGCCGAGGCGGTCCTGACCCGGGCCAAGAAGAACGTCCGGGCGATCGCGGGCGACAATGGCCAGGATCTGCTGCTCTCGGGCGAGGTCGATCTTGCCGTGGAATGGAACGGCGACGTCGCCGCAGTCATTCCGGAGGACGACGACATCTCCTATGTCCTTCCGAAGGAGGGCGGCCTGCTCTGGCAGGATGCCTTCTGCATCCCGACCGGCGCGCCCAATGTCGAGGAGGCTCACGAGTTCATCAACTTCATCCTTGAGCCGGAAGTCCACGCGGCCTGTGCCGAGACGACCCAGTTCTCGCTGCCCAACGAGGCGGCGATGAAGCTGATGCCGGCGGAGTATCTGGAGAACGAGGCGATCTTCCCGCCGGAAGAGACGCTCGCGAACTGCGAGACCGCCCAGTATCTCGGCGAAGAGATCGCCCGATTCTACGACGAGGCTATGACGCGCATCCGCGCCGCCTGACCGCGAGCCGGACCGTGGGGGCCGGGCTGTTCCCGGCCCTCGCGGCCATCCGACGCCCGGGACGATGGAACGGGGTTTCGTCCCGGCGGCATGAGATTTTCATCGGGGACAGGCTTTCGTGGATAGCTGGAAAAACAATCGCGGTCTGTTTGCCATCCTCACATTGCCGGCAACGCTCTGGCTCGCCGCATTCTTTCTCGTTCCCCTCGGGTTCGTCTGGCTGATCAGCTTCGGCGAGAAGCAGGGCATCGTCGACATCGCGCTGACCTGGACGCTCGACAACTACCTGAGGGCGCTGGATCCCCTTTACCTGGGCATCCTGTTCCGCAGCGTATGGGTCGCCGGTATCGCGACCCTGATTTGCCTCGTCGTGGGCTTCCCCGTCGCGCTGGCCATCACCTTCGCGCCGGCCCGCTGGAAGCC
This sequence comes from Alphaproteobacteria bacterium, assembly GCA_029263555.1. Classification (GTDB taxonomy): domain Bacteria; phylum Pseudomonadota; class Alphaproteobacteria; order DSM-16000; family Inquilinaceae; genus JAJUFW01. Next base: position 747 of record JAJUFW010000387.1, on the reverse strand, counting down.
CATCCTTCTGCTGCTGGTCATTCTGCCGTTCTGGACCAACCTTCTGATCCGCACCTACGCCCTGATCGCCGTGCTGCGGACCCGGGGCTTCATCAATTTCGGCCTGGAATGGCTTTGGGAGAAGGCCAGCGCGGTCATCGCCTTTCTGGGCATGGATCCGACGCCGATCCTGGGCGAGAGGTTCCAGGCCTTCGACATGCTCTACAACAGCGGCTCTGTGATCTTCGGCCTCGTCTACGTGCATCTGCCGTTCATGATCCTGCCGCTCTATGCGGCGTTGGAGCGGCTGGACAAGTCCTACCTGGAGGCCAGCCTGGACCTGGGCGCAGGCCAGTGGCGGACGCTGTTCTCAGTCACCGTGCCGCTGACCTTGCCCGGCATTCTTTCGGGCGTCATCATCACCTTCATTCCGGCGCTCGGCGCCTTCCTGACGCCGGATCTGCTCGGCGGGCCCGACAGCCAGATGATCGGCAACCTGATCGAACGTCAGTTCAAGGCCGCGAACGACTGGCCGTTCGGTGCCGCCCTGTCGTTCCTGCTGATGTACGTGACCTTCTTCGTGCTCGCGCTGAGGGCGGTCGGATCGAGCCGGCAGGCGCGCATCGCCGCAGCCGAGGCGGGATAGACCATGGCGATCTTCAAGACGCGGGACGCGGCGGGGCCGCTGGAATACGGGCGACGGCTCTCGATCAGGACGATCGTGGCGCTGACGCTCATCTTCCTCTATGCGCCGATCGTCACGTTGAT
>JAJUFW010000027.1 GCA_029263555.1 Alphaproteobacteria bacterium | reverse complement strand
CGCACCGGGCCGCGATGCGCTGTCGACGCTCGGGACGCCCGACCGATTGCGGCATCTTGCAGCGGCGGCCCGAGCGTCCGACTATTCCAGGGGGCGTGAGCCCCGGCATGCCCGTCAACCAGCCGGTGATGAAAAGGAGCAGCGAATGGCCGTCCAGATCGGCGACCGATTTCCGAAGGTGACGTTGAAGCAGCTTGGCCCCGATGGCATGGCCGACCTCGACACGGCCGAATTGTTGAAGGGGCGCAAGGCTGTCATCTTCGCGGTTCCCGGTGCTTTCACCCCGACCTGTTCGGCAAAGCACCTGCCGGGCTATGTTGAGCGGGCCGAGGAGTTTCGGGCGAAGGGCGTCGATCTGATCGCCTGCATCGCCGTCAACGATCCCTTCGTCATGGATGCCTGGGCCAAGGCGAACGGCGCTGCCGACACGGTGGTCATGCTGCCGGACGGCAATGGCGAGCTTGCCCGCGCCCTGGGGCTCGACTTCGACGCCAGCCGCAACGGCATGGGGCGGCGGGTCCAGCGCTGCGCGATGATCGTGGAGGACGGCGTGATCACCGACCTCCGTATCGAGGAGCCGGGCAAGTTCGAAGTTTCCTCCGCGGAGGCGATGCTGGCGCGGCTGCAGGCCGGCTGACCCGGGAGGCCGGAGCGCCGGCTCTTATGCGGCGCAGCCGAGAGCCGGCGTCTCGTCCTCGTCGGCCACCAGATGCCCGTCGCCCACGTCCCGCAGGCGCAGGTGGCGCGGAACATAGCCCACCTCGTGCACCGGGCTCGGGACGTCGCCCTGCAGGCGGGCGAAGGATTCCCGCCGGCGGTCCGGGTCGGCGATCGGCACCGCCTCGATCAGCCGCTGGGTATAGGGATGCCGGGGCGTGTCGAGGACCTGGGAGCGCGTGCCCATCTCGACGATCTGGCCCAGATACATGACGGCCACACGGTGGCTGATCTGCTCGACCACCGCCATGTCGTGGGAGATGAACAGGTAGGAGATGCCGAGTTCGCTCTGCAGCTCCTGCAGCAGGTCGAGCACCCGAGCCTGGACCGAGACGTCCAGCGCCGACACGCTTTCGTCGGCTATGATGACCTTAGGCTCGAGGGACAGGGCGCGGGCGATGCAGATCCGCTGCCGCTGCCCGCCGGAGAATTCGTGCGGGTGCCGCCTCATATGATCGCGCTGCAGGCCGACCCGGGTGAAGAGCGACGCCACCCGGTCCTCGAGCTCCTGCCCCTTGGCCAGGCCGTGCACGACCAGCGGTTCGCCGACCAGGTCGCCTACGGTCATGCGCGGATCGAGCGACGCGTAGGGATCCTGGAAGATCATCTGGATGTCGCGGCGCATGGCCCGGATCGACTGGCGGTCCCGCCCGTTCACCTGCCTGCCGGCGATATGGATCGTGCCCTGGAACGGCAGGAGGCCGACCAGCGCCCGGCCGGTCGTCGACTTGCCGCATCCGGATTCGCCGACCAGTGCCAGAGTCTCGCCCGGTTTGATCTCGAACGAGATCCCTTCGACCGCGTGCACCCGCCTCACGACCCGGTTCAGGGCGCCGCCGCGGATATCGAAACGGACCGTCAGGTCCCGGACCGCAACGACCGGCTCCGGCTGTGGCGTGGCGGGCCGGGCCTGCCCGGCCGTCCGGAGCGGCCCCTCGATGCCCTTGAGAGCACCCAGTTTCGGAACGGCCGCCAGCAGTTCGCGGGTGTAGGGGTCCTTCGGGGCGTGAAAGATCTCGCGCACGGGCCCCTGCTCGACGACCTCGCCGCGGTTCATGACGGCGACCCGGTCGGCCATTTCGGCCACCACGCCCATGTCGTGGGTGATCATGATGAGCGCGGTTCCGGTCTGGCGCTGGAGGTCCCGAATCAGCTCCAGGATCTGCGCCTGAACGGTGACGTCCAGCGCCGTCGTCGGCTCGTCCGCGATGAGGACCTTGGGGTTGAGGGCGAGCGCCATCGCGATCATCACCCGCTGGCGCATGCCGCCCGACAGCTCGTGCGGATACTGGCGCAGCCGGCGCTCGGGTTCCGATATGCGGACCGCCTTCAGCGCCTCCAGGGCGGCCGCCCGGGCCTCCGCCGAGGCCATGGGGCGGTGCGCGGTCAGCGCCTCGGTGAGCTGGCTACCGATCGTCATCACCGGGTTCAGCGACGTCATCGGCTCCTGGAAGATCATGGCGATCTCGTTGCCCCGGACATGGCGCATTTCGCCTTCGCCGAGGCGTGCGAGATCGCGGTCGCCCAGCAGGATCGATCCGCCGGCGATCCGGGCCATCGGCTCGGGCAGGAGGCGCATGATCGAGAGCGCCGTCATCGATTTTCCCGACCCGGACTCGCCGGCGATGCAAAGCGTCTCGCCGGGGTGAAGATCGAAATCCAGGCCGTCGACCACGGGCCGCGGGCCGTCGGGCGTCGCGACCACGGTCCGGAGACCACGGACCGACAGGACGGGCTTGCGGGCATCAGCGCTGGTATCCATCGGGCTCCTGACCGGTGCACGGGGAAGAAGAAGACGGTGGCGGGCCCGGCCGAACCGGGTCCCGCCGATCCCGCACCTATTCGAATACCGTGCGGGGGAAGTAGAACGACACGACCCAGTTCGGCGCGTCGACGATCTCGGAGATCCGGAGGTCGCCCGCGACCGAGCAGAGCATGTAGGCATCGACGGCATCGAGCCCCTGCTCGCGGCAGAGCAGCTCGACCATTTCGCCGACCGCGACGCGGGCGCCGGCCATCAGGTCCGGACCGATTCCGGTCGTGACGTGATAGCCCTTGCCGTCCAGATGGCGGGTCACCGGTCCCGGCGTCGTGAACCTCGGGGTCCGGAGGTTCGCGCCCTTCACCAGGTCGAAGGAGAGCACGACCGACATCGGGCTCTCGATCGCGGTGCCGCAGACCTCGCCGTCACCCTGGGCCGCGTGGGTGTCGCCCACCGAGAACAGGGCGCCGGCCACTTCGACGGGCAGGTACAGCGTCGTCCCCGCCGCGAGATCGCGGATGTCGAGATTGCCACCGACCCGCCGGGGCGGAACGACCGAGTGGAGGCCCGGCTCGGCGGGGGCGACGCCGATCGTGCCGGCGAAGGGCTTCAGCGGCACGCGGCCGTGGGTCGACCAGGCGGCGGGCTCCAGCGTGTTCTTGTCGTAGGACCAGACATGGAGCGCCGGATCGGGGAACTGGTCCGCCAAGAGCCCGAAGCCGGGAATGTTGGCGGTCCAGCCGAAGCCGGACGGCTTGAATTCCCGGATCGTGACCTTCAGGGCGTCGCCGGGTTCCGCGCCGTCGATGACGATCGGACCGGTTACCGGGTTGATCCTGCCGAAGTCCAGCGTGGCCACGTCGGCCGTCCGGCTGGCCGGTGTGAACTGGCCGCCGGAGCTGTCGAGGCACTCGAACTCGACGGTGGAGCCGGGCGCGACCGTCGCGACGGGCGGGATCGAGTTGTCCCACCCGAAGTGATGGTGCGCGCCATGGATGGTGTAGTCGCAGTTACTGCACATCGTTCGAATACACGTAGTCGTAGGCCACGGGGATGTGGACGGGATCGACGAACAGGGCGTCCGCGCCGCCGATCCGCGGCGAGCGGATGGTGAAGCGCTGCTCGTTGAAGACGGGCGCCCAGGGCGCGTCCTCCATGATCCGGACGTAGATCTCGCGCCACATCTGCTCACGCTCGGCCGCGCGGGCGGGATCGGTGATCGAATCCGCCTCGGCTGCCATGGCGTCCAGTTCCTCGTTGCAGTACCAGGCCCAGTTCCAGCCGCCCGGAACGGCGCCGGCGCAGCCGAGGATCGGGCCGTAGAAGTTGGACGGGTCGGGGAAGTCCGCGATCCAGGCCATGCCGCCGGACCAGATCAACGGGGCCTGGTCCGGCTCGCCGCCGGCGGCGATGACGTTCGCCTGGGCCAGGGTCTTGATCTGCGCGTTGATGCCGATCGCCGCGAGGTCTTGCTGGATCGCCTGGGCGATGCGCGGGTTCGGGTCGGTGTTCACGGCGAAGAGCTCGGTGTCGAAGCCGTCGGGGAATCCGGCCTCGGCCAGAAGCTCCTTGGCCTTTTCCGGATCGTAGGGATAGCCCTGGAACTCCGGATCGTAGCCCGGCATGGTGGGGGGCAGCGGCTGGTTCGCCGGCACGGCGCGGCCATTGATGATCCGGACGATCCGATCCTTGTTGATGGCCATATTGACCGCCTGGCGGACCAGCTTGTTGTCGAACGGCTCCATCCGGGTGTTCATCGTCACGTAGCCGGTATGCAGCTGGCCGCCCTCGATGATCAGGTCGGCGTATTGCGGATCGTTCTTCACCTCGAGGAACTTCGCCGGCGGGATGCCGTCGCCGGGAATGTCGACCTCGCCCCGCTGCAGGCGCAGCAGCGCCACGATCGGTTCCTGGCCCACCTCGAAGACGATCTCGTCAAGATAGGGCAGGCCCTCCATCCAGTAGTCTTCGTTGCGCTGGAAGACGAGCCGCTGGCCAAGGGTCCATTCGGCCAGCCTGAAGGCGCCGGTGCCGACCGGGTTCTTGCCGAAGTCCTGGCCGTACTCCTCGACCGCCTCCTTGGGAACGACGAAGGAGAAGTTGAGGGCGAGCACGTGGAGGAAGGTCGCGTCGGGCCGGACCAGCTCGAACCGGATGGTGTAGGGGTCGAGCACCGTCACGCCCTCGAGGCCTTCGGCCTCGCCGGCGGAAACGGCGTCGAAGCCCTTGATGGAGCCGAAGAAGCCGGCGCCCGGGCTCTGGGTCTCGGGGTTCGTCACGCGGTCGAGGGAGTACTTGACGTCCTCGGCCGTCATCTCCCTGCCGTTGTGGAACTTGACGCCCCGGCGCAGGTGGAACGTGTAGGTCTTGCCGTCCTCGGAGATCTCGAAGCTCTCCGCCAGGCCCGGCCGAAGATTGGTGGTGCCCGGCTCGTAGTCCATGAGACCGTCGAACAGGCTCTTGATCATCGACCAGTTCTGCCAGTCGTAGCCGATCGCCGGATCGAGCGTGGAGACGTCGTCCTTGTAGGTGACGATCATCGATCCGCCCTGCTTGAACTCCTGCGCGGCGGCGGACCCGGTAACCGCCGGCAGCACGAGCGCGGCAGCGATGGCGGTGGAACACAGCAGTCTCTTCAACATCATCATCTCCCCGTTAGGCTTCCCAATTCGAAATGGCTTCAGGCGTGACATGCGGTCCCCGGCGGTCATCTCAGCTTGATGCGGGGATCGATCAGCGGCGCGATCAGGTCCGCCAGAAGATTGCCGAGCACGATTGCGCAGGCGGAGACCAGCGTGACCCCCATGATGATCGGGATGTCGACGCGCTGAATCGCCTGCCAGGTGAGCTGGCCGATGCCGGGCCAGCCGAAGACGCTTTCGACCACGACGATGCCGGACATGAAGAGGCCGATGTCGATGCCGATCATCGCGATAATCGGCAGGATCGCGTTCGGCAGCGCGTGGCGCAGGATCACGCGCAGGCGCGTGACGCCCTTGGCGCGCGCGGTGCGGATATAGTCCTGCCGCAGCACGTCCAGCATCGACGACCGCATCATCCGCGAATACCAACCGGCGCCGAGGAACCCGAGCGTCACCGAGGGCAGGACCAGATGGGCGAAGGTGCCGTAGCCGCCGATCGGGAACCAGCCGAACTGGACCGCGAAGACGTAGAGCAGCAGGATGCCGACGACGAATTGCGGCGCGGACACCCCGACGAAGGACAGGACCATCAGCCCCTGGTCGATCCGGGTGTTCCGCCGGACCGCGGCCACCATGCCCATGGTTAGGCCGAGCAGCAGCTCGCAGACGATCGCCCCGGCCATCAGCAGCAGGCTTGCCGGCAGGCGCGAGGCGATCAGCGCCGAGACCTCGGTCTTCTGCAGGTAGGAACGGCCGAGATCGCCCTGCACGAGGCGGCCCAGATAGCGCAGATACTGCTCGTGGAACGGCAGGTTGAGGCCGAGCTGCTCGCGGATGTTGGCGACCGTCTCGGCGGTTGCGCTGCGGCCGGCGATCTGCCGGGCCGGGTCGGCCGGCACCAGGTAAAGCAGGACGAAGGTGACGAGGCTGACGCCGAGCAGGATCAGGAACGCCTGGACCAGCCGCCGGAAGATGTAGGCCGCCATCAGTCTCTTCCCTTCTGGGTCGGGTCGAGGATGTCGCGAAGCGCGTCGCCGACCAGGTTGAAGGCGAGGGCCAGCAGGATGATCGCCACGCCGGGCACGAAGACGAGCCAGGGAGCCGAGGTGAAGTAGGTCTGGTTCTCGAAGATGATGTTGCCCCAGGACGGCGTGGGCGGCTGCACGCCGATGCCGAGATAGCTGAGCGTCGCCTCCAGCAGAACGGTCGTGGCGATGCCGAGCGTGGCCCAGACCACGATCGTCGGAACGAGGTGCGGCAGGATGTGGCGGAAGAGGATGCGGGCGCTGCCGGCGCCGATGCTCCGCTCGGCCTCGATGAACTCCCGTTCCGTCAGCGACCGCGTCTCGGTGTAGACGACGCGGGCGACTTGGACCCAGTTCACCATGGCGATGACCAGCGCGACGATCCACAGGCTGGGCCGGAATAGGGCGGCCAGTACGATCGCCAGCAGAAGCGCCGGGAACGCCATCATCAGGTCGGTGAAGCGCATCAGCACGGTCCCGACCCAGCCGCGGAAGAAGCCGGCGGTCACGCCGACCAATGCCCCGATCGTCACGGCGATGCCGTTCGCGACGATTCCGATGATGAGCGACGTCCGGGCGCCGTAGAGAAGGCGCGAGAAGAGGTCGCGGCCCAGAAGGTCGGTGCCGAGCAGGAACGCGCCGCCGGGCGGCATCGGCGCCCCTTCGAGGGTCAGCCCCTCGAAGATCTGCTCGTCCGGGCTGTAGGGCGCGATCCACGGCGCGAGGACGGCGCCGGCGATGATGATCGCGATAACCAGGAGCCCGAAGACCGCGAGCGGGCGCCGGACCAGGCGGGCAAGGGCGGAGCGCGACCCGGTCGCCGCCGACGTTTCGCCGCGCGGCAGCGGCTCAGGCGCGGTGACGAGAGACATCCGGATGATTCCTGTTTTCGATGAGCGTCTCGGCGGCGTCCTCGATGGTCCGCCGGGACGCCATGGCGATTTCACGCAGGCGGCGGAAGGCCGCCGTCTCGTCGATCTGTTCGGACATCATGAGCATGACCATGGCTCGCGCGACCTGCGGCCGGCGTGCGAGCCGTCCCTTCAGGTCCTCGACCTCGCGGGTGAGGCGCTCCCGCGCGTGATACGACCGCTCGGCGATGACGAGCGAGCTGAACACGCCGCCGGAGCCGATCGGCTTCAGGAGATGGGCGTCGGCGCCCTGGGTCAGCGCCCATTGCACGCGGCCCGGCGCCTCGGAGCCGAGCAGGGCGATCAACGGCATCGGGGCCTGGCCGGCCGGCCACGGGAACTGGTCGTCATAGCCCATGTCGGCGTCGAAGAAGACGACATCCGCCCCGGCATCCTCGGGGCCGAGCTCCGACCAGACGCGGTGGGCGGCGATGCCCAGGCGTTCGAGCTGCCTCAGAACCGCGTCCGCGGCGGCATGCGGCCGATGCAGGACGATGGCGGTCCAGCCCCGGAAATTCGGGGTAAGGTGCAGCCTGTTCATGTCGAGACCAGCTGCAGAGGAGGCTTCGTGCCCCGGCCGCCGCTCACGACCGCGCGCAAAGCTCCGGGATCATAGTCTACCAGATAGGGGTCAGGCGCCACCGGGCGGCCGGCGCCTGTCAGGATCTCGAACCGGCGGTCGGCGGCGATCCGGCCAAGATAGGGCGTGAGCGCCGCGTGGTTGGTGCGGCGGTCGATCGCAACCTCGCCCATGGGCGAGGGGAAGCTGCGCGTCGTCACGATGGCCAGCACCGCGTCCGGATCGTCCGTCCCGGCTTCGCGGATCGCCTCGGCCAGCATCCGCACGGCAAGATATGAGGCGACGTAGAAGGCGGAGATCCGCCGCTCGGCGCCGTGCCGGGCGCGGACGCGCTCCAGGAACGCGGCATTCTCCGCGCTGGGCAGGCTTTCGAAATAGATCGCGGTCGCCAAGTGGCCGACGCCGGCCGCGCCGACCAAATCCAGTTCGGCTTCGGTCAGGTTGCAGCTCAGCACCGGGCGGCGCAGCGGGTCGAATGCCGGATCCGCGTCGGCCAGTCGGCGGTAATTGGCAAGAAAGGCGTAGCTCGACGGGCCGATCAGGTTGTTCAGGACGAAGCTGGGGCGCTTCTGCCGGATCTCGTGGATGATGCGCTCGACCTCGGTCGAGCCGAGGGGCAGATATCTTTCACCCAGCACCCGGCCGCCGCAGGCGGACACCAGCTCGCGGGCGATGCGGTTGGTCTCCCAGCCCCAGATGTAGTTCGATCCGACGAGATAGGCGTCGGTGCCGAAGCGAGGCAGGACGAAGTCGAACAGCGGAACGATGTGCTGGTTGGGACAGGCGCCGAGATAGATCACCCGGTCGTTGGTTTCGAACCCCTCATAGGGGCAGGCGTACCAGAGGAGCCCGCCGTGGCGCTCGGCGACCGGAATGATCTCCTTTCGGCTCCACGATGTGGTGGCGCCGACGACGTGCCGGACCTGCTGCTCGCGCAGCATCGCGTCGGCGCAGCGCTCGTAGCGTTCGATCGCGCCGCCGGGATCGCCGATTTCCGGCCGCAGGCGGAAGGGGTACCGCGGATCCTCGTTCACCTCGGCCAGCGCCGTCAGTGCGCCGTCGAGACCGTCCTTGCCCAGGACGGCGTATGGCCCCGAGGTCGAATAGAGGATCCCGATCGGATATGCGACGACCGCGGTCACGAGGTTTTGCTCCACCGGGCTTCCGCCCGACCCCCCAAATGCAAGAAGCCCCGCACCCAGCCTGCAGTCCTGCAGCGGGTATCGGGGCGAAACTGCCGTCCGGCCAAGTTGCCGATATGTTGCAACTAAATCGTAGCACCGGTCCGGCCGGTGTCAAGGGAACAATGCCCATCCATTAGTCACGATTGGGCTGTGCCTAAATAATGGGCGCGCACCATAACGCGGAGGCCGAAAGGGAGGTGTCGCCACCCGGGAAGGGAGGGACGCTGCGGCGTCAGGCCATGCTCTCGGCGTAGTGGCAGGCGACCCGTCGCCCGTCGACCTCGCGCAGCTCCGGCCTTTCGTCGCGGCAGCGATCGGTCGCATGCGGACAGCGCGACCGGAAGACGCAGCCGGACGGGGGCGACAGCGGCGACGGCAGTTCACCCTTCACGGCGATTCGCTGGGCCCGGTGTGCCGGGTCGACCGACGGGGTCGATGCCAGCAGCGCACGGGTATAGGGATGGCGCGGCCGGGCGTAGATCGTTGTCTTCGGGCCCTGTTCCACCGTCCGCCCGAGATAGAGCACGAGGACCTCGTCGGCGATGTGCCGGACCACCGAGAGATCGTGGCTGATGAACAGATAGGCCAGGTTGAACTCGTCCTGCAGGTCCATCATCAGGTTGAGCACCTGTGCCTGGACCGAGACGTCAAGCGCCGAGACGGGTTCGTCGGCGACCAGGATCTTCGGGTTCAGCATCAGGGCCCGGGCGATCGCGATCCGCTGGCGTTGACCGCCGGAGAACATATGCGGATAACGGCTGTAGTGCTCGGGCCGGAGACCGACCTTACGCAGCATCTCGCGGGCCTTCTCGGCACGTTCGGCTGCGGACATGTCGGTGTTGATGATGAGGGATTCCTCGAGGATCGAGCCGATCTTCTTGCGCGGATTCAGCGATCCGTAGGGATCCTGGAAGATCATCTGCACCGCGCGGCGCAACTGCTTCCACTGGCTCCGGCTGGGTCGGGCGGCGTCGATGCCCTCGACCGAAAGCCGACCGGATGTCGGCGGCTCGATCAGGGTGATCATGCGCCCGAGGGTGGATTTTCCCGATCCGGATTCGCCGACGACCGCCAGCGTCTTTCCGGGCTGCAGCGAGAAGCCGACGCCGTCGACCGCCCGCAACGTCGCTTTGGCACGGAAGGTGCCCTGCCCGACCGAATAGTGCCGGGCCAGCTCTTCGGCGACCAGAATCTCGCTCATGCCGCCGACCCTCCCTCGCGTCCCAGCGGGTAGTGACAGCGCACCCGGCCGGGATGCGCGTCGGTTACGTCCGGTTCCAGATGCGGGCGCACGGCGTGGCAATGATCCCGGGCATAGGCGCAGCGGGGGCTGAACAGGCAGCCCGACGGGCGGTCATAGGCGCCGGGAACGACGCCCGGAATGGTCGGCAGGCGCGCCGTGTCCGGGCTGCGTTCGGGCAGGGCGGACAAGAGCGCCGCCGTATAGGGGTGGCGCGGATGATCGAACAGCGTCTCCACGGAGCGCTGTTCCATGACCTGGCCCGCATACATCACGACGACGCGTTCGGCGGTCTCCGCAACGACGCCCATGTTGTGGGTCACCAGCATCATGGCCATGCCGCGCTCCTTCTGGAGCTCGACCAGAAGGTCCAGGATCTGCGCCTGGATCGTGACGTCCAGGGCGGTCGTCGGTTCGTCGGCCAACAGCAGCCGCGGGTTGCAGGCGATCGCCATGGCGATCATGACCCGCTGGTTCATGCCGCCGGAAAGCTGATGCGGAAAGCTGGAGAGGCGCTGGTCGGGCGCCGGAATGCCGACCCGATCCAGCAGGTCGATGGCCCGGCGCCGGCGCTCGGCACGGGTGCCGCCCTCATGGACCTTCAGCGCTTCCATGATCTGGAAGCCGACGGTGAAGCACGGATTGAGGCTCGTCATCGGCTCCTGGAAGATCATCGCCACATCCTTGCCGGTGATCTTCCGCCGCTCGCGCGGGGAGATCTTCAGCATGTCGCGGCCGTCGAAGGTCATGAGATCGGCGGTGACCTTGCCAGGGAAGGGGACGAGCCCCATGAGCGCGAGCATCGACATGCTCTTGCCCGATCCGGACTCGCCCACGACGCCGACCAGCTCGCCCTCGTTGATCGTGAGGTCGACGCCCTCGACGGCGCGGAACCAGCCCCGTGCGGTCGGAAACTCGACCGTCAGATTGCGGATTTCAAGCAGAGGCATCAGCGTTTCAGCTTGGGATCGAGGGCGTCCCGCAGGCCGTCGCCCAGCAGGTTGAACGCCAGAACGGTGATCAGGATGGCGAGCCCGGGGAAGGTGACGACCCACCAGGCGCTTCGGATGAACTCCCGGCTGTTGGAAAGCATGGTTCCCCACTCTGCCGTCGGCGGCTGCGCGCCGAGCCCGAGGAAGCCGAGAGCGGCCGCATCGAGGATGGCCGTGGAGAAGCCGAGAGTCGCCTGAACGATCAGCGGCGGCACGCAGTTGGGCAGGACCGTCACCAGCATGAGCCGGAGGAGGCCGGCGCCGGCAAGCCTGGACGCGGTCACGTAGTCGCGCGACAGCTCGGTCATGACGGCGGCCCGGGTCAGCCGGACATAGTGCGGCGTCACGACCACGGTCACGGCGATCATCGCATTGATGAGGCTGGGGCCGAGTATGGTCACGATGACGATCGCCAGCAGGATCGACGGCAGGGACAGCACGATGTCCATCGCCCGCATGATCACGATCGCGACCGGTCCCTGGAAGAAGCCAGCAATGAGGCCGAGCGTCACCCCGACGATGAGCGACAGGGTGACGACGATGAAGCCGATCAGCATGGACAGGCGCGCGCCGAAGATCAGCCGGGACAGGAGATCGCGGCCGACCGCGTCGGTGCCGAGCGGGTAGGTCCAACTCCCGTTCTCGGTCCAGGCCGGCGGCCGCAGCAGAGCGTCGCGGAACTGCTCGATCGGCGAATGGGGGGCGACGAAGTCGGCAAAGATCGCCATCAGCGTGACGAGAACGATCACGACCAGCCCTGCGACCGCTCCCTTGTTGCGGCCGAAATCCCGCCAGAAATCCACGAGCGGGTGGGGAGGGGCGTCGGGACCCGTCGAAACCGGGGCCGTTGCCGTAACGGGGGCTTCGATGCTCATCGTCCTACCGGCCCCTGCTGATGCGTGGATTGATGATTCCGTAAAGGACCTCGACCGTCAGGTTGACGATGATCACGACGGTCGCAAGCAGCAGGACCCCGCCCTGGAGGATCGGATAGTCCCGCCGGTAGACGCTTTCGAGGATCCATTTCCCAACGCCCGGCCAGGAGAAGATCGTCTCGGTCAGGATGGCGCCGGTCAGAAGCACGCTGACTTGGAGGCCGATCACCGTGATGACCGGAATCAGCGCGTTGCGGAGCGCGTGAACCCAGATCACCCGGGCGGGCGACAGCCCCTTCGCGCGGGCCGTGCGGATATAGTCCTCGTTCAGCACCTCCAGCATCGCCGAACGGGTCATGCGTGCGACGACGGCGAGCGGAATCGTCCCCAGCACGATCGTCGGCAGGATGAGGTGGCTGACGGCCGACCTGAACGCCCCCGGCTCGTCGGACAGAAGACTGTCGATCAGCATGAAGCCGGTGACGGAGTCGACCCAGTAGCGGACGTCGATCCGGCCGGATACCGGCGTCCAGCCGAGCGTGACCGAGAACAGCAGGATAAGCAGGATGCCCCACCAGAAGATCGGCATCGAATATCCGGTGAGGGACAGCCCCATGACCGTATGATCGGCGATCTTGCCCCGGCGGACGCCCGCCAGGATGCCGACCGGAAGGCCGACCACGACGGCGAACAGGATCGCGCAGATCGCCAGTTCCAGCGTCGCCGGAAACAGCGCCAGGAACTCGCTCAGCACTGGCCGCTTGGTCACGATCGACCGGCCCAGATCACCCTGAAGCACGTTCCAGATATAGATCGCGTACTGCTCGAGCAGCGGGCGGTCCAGGCCCATCGCCGAGCGGAGCTGGGCGTACCGCTCGGGATCGACCGCCCGCTCGCCCGCCAGAAGCAGGATCGGGTCGCCCGGAACGAGCCGGATCAGGGCAAAAGTGAGCAGCGTCACTCCGAGGAATGTCGGAATGATCAGGCTGACGCGCGTCAGGAGAAACCGCAGCATCGCAATATGGCTTATTCAATGGATTAGGCGGGAAGCACGCTCCCCGCCTGATCCTGTACGGCCCGAATCGGCCTATTCCGCCAGGGTCACGTCGTAGAACTGGTGACCGCCGAACGGATCGATCTTGTAGTTCTGGACTTCCTTGAGCATCGGCTGGGTGACGACCGAGTGGCCGATGGTCACCCAGGGCGCCTGCTCCTTGAAGATGACCTGCGCTTCCTCGTAAAGGCGCGTGCGTTCGGCAACGTCGCTCACCAGCTTGGCCTGCGTGACCAGATCGTCGAACGGCTCGTAGCACCAGCGGGCGCGGTTGGCCCCGTCCTTGGCGGCGTCGCAGCCGAGCAGCGTATTGAGG
>JAJUFW010000701.1 GCA_029263555.1 Alphaproteobacteria bacterium | reverse complement strand
GCGGATCGGGGCCGGCGATTGCGGTTACATCGGCTTCGGCACTCATTTCGTCCCGTCGGCTCGCCTGGAGGATCTCGTCGCCGCGCTGGCCGAAGCTGACCTCGAACGTGGCGGAGCCCGCGCGGTCGATGGCGTGATCGCCCGTTTCGCCGGGGATTGCGGCCCGGCGCCGCTGGCGGCGCTGCGGAGCGCCATCGACCGCTGCTTCTCCTTCAACTCGGTCGAGGAGATTCTTGTCGCCCTGGAGCGGGAGGAGGGCGACTGGGCGGCCGAGGCCCGGGAGATCCTCGCGGCCCGCTCGCCCACCAGTCTCAAGATCACGCTTCGCCAGCTCCGCGAGGGGCGGCATCTGCCTTACGAGGAGGTCGTGACGCTGGAGTACCGTCTCAGCCAGAGATGCACCGCTGCGGCCGATTTCTACGAGGGCGTCCGGGCCGTCCTGATCGACAAGGACCAGCGCCCGCGCTGGGAACCGGCCGCGATTCCGGGCGTTCAAGACGCCGATGTCGACCGCTATTTCCAACCGTTAGGCGACGGTGATCTCGTCCTGGGCCGGACACCGAAGGATCATTTCGCCGGATCCGTCATTGGCTCCTAGAATCGCCTGCCTGGTCCGACTCAGGGAGGTCTGACATGGTGTCGATCGGCTTCATCGGCCTTGGCAATATGGGCCGGCCGATGGCTCGCAACCTCCTGACAGGGGGACACGTGGTGAAGGGCTTCGATCTGGAGCCGGCGAAGCTGCGCGCCGCCGAGAGCGACGGCGTGATCCGGGCGGATTCCGTCGCGGCAGCGGTTACGGACGCGGACATCGTCATCTCCATGCTGCCGGCCGGACAGCATGTCCGCGAGGTCTATCTCTCGGCGGACGGCGTCCTCGGTTCGGCGAAAGCCGGGGCCCTTCTGATCGATTCGTCGACGATCGACGTCGCCACGGCTCGCAACGTGGCCGCTGCCGCCGCAAAGGCCGGATTCGAGATGTTGGACGCGCCCGTTTCCGGCGGCGTCGCCGGCGCAGAAGCCGGATCGCTCACCTTTATGGTGGGCGGAAACGATGGGGCATCCCGTCGCGCGACACCGGTGCTCGCCGTCATGGGGCGGGCGATCATCCATGCCGGGCCGTCCGGTTCGGGGCAGGCGGCGAAGATCTGCAACAATATGATTCTGGGGATCACGATGATCGGAGTGGCCGAGGCGTTCGCGCTGGCCGATCGGCTGGGACTGGAGCGCCAGAAGCTGTTCGACGTCGCCTCGAAGAGTTCGGGGCAGTGCTGGGCGCTCACCAGCTACTGTCCCGTCCCGGGACCGGTCCCGGCCTCGCCGGCGAACCGCGGCTATGCCCCCGGTTTCGCCGCTTCCATGATGCTGAAGGACCTGCGCTTGGCTCAGGAAGCCGCCGCCGCCTTCGGGGCAGCAACTCCGCTTGGCGCGGAGGCGACGGCGCTTTATACACTTTTCAGCAATTCTGGCCGGGAAAACACCGATTTTTCCGGGATCTTTGAGATGATTGTGGGGAAATGATCGGCTACTCTCATATGATGTCAGGCATAAAGCACCCTATGTGCCGTGCTCACGCAAGTTGCCGTTAGGAGGTCATGGTGCAGAAGCCATACTACCAAAGCATAGTCCTGATTGAGCGGCTCCACCGTCACTTCCTGGAGCTGGTCAAGGC
>JAJUFW010000188.1 GCA_029263555.1 Alphaproteobacteria bacterium | reverse complement strand
CGCGACAACCGAGCCGAGCTGGAGAAGGCCGCCCGCAGCTTCGCCGAAGCCGCCGGCAAGGCCGATGCCGGCATCAAGGGGCTCAAGCTCACGACCGAGAAGGTCGGGGGCGCGCTCCAGAAGGAGATCGAGAAGGCCCAGCGCATCCGCGACGAGCTGACCTTCCTCGTCGAAGCGGCCGAATCCCTGGCGGAACGGCTGGAAGGGTCGGCGAGCGTCGCCGGAAAGAAGAAGGCCGCGCCGGCCGGCGGCGAGGCGCCGATGCGCGCGGTTGCGGGCCTGAGCGTCGCGCCGTCCGTCAAGCCCGGGCCTTCCCCGAGAACGCCCGACCGGGATCTTCTCCGAGCCATCGAGAACATGCGCTAGTCCATGACGCAAACCGCCGAAAAGACTTCCGCTTCCCGCGCTCCCGCCCCGGCGGAGGCAGCCGGCGTCACGGCCGCCCCCGCAGAGTCGGCCGCCGGCCCGGCGCCGGCCGCCGAGGCCAGCCCTGGCGCCGCCGGCAATGAACTCGTCGCCGCTGCGAACGAAGCGGTGGCGCGGGTCTCGACGCTGGTCCGCGGAATCCGGCTTCCGTCCTTCACGGTGCCGCGGGCCCGGCTCATTCCGGGCGTGATCTTCGTCGCCGTGCTGATGCTCGGGATCCGGACAAACGACCTCCTGACCGGGTTGAACGCCGGTTCCTTCGACGTCGGCGTACCGACGCAGGCACAGGATTCGGCGGTTGCGCCGGCCACGGCGGAGCCGGCACCGGAAGAGAGCGCGGAGGTTGCACCCGTCGAGCCCCCGACGATTGAGAGCAGCGTTGCGATGCTGCCGCCGGAAAGCCGCAGCGAGACGGAGAGGGATCTGCTGCAGAGCCTAGCCGCCCGTCGGGCTGAGCTGGAGCTGCGGGAGAAGGAGCTGAGCCAGCGCGAGGCGCTTCTCGCCGTCGCCGAGCAGCGGCTCGCCGAAAAGACGGCCGAGCTTGAGAACCTGCGGGTCCAGATCGAAGGTCTTCTCGTGAAGGTGGACGAGCAGCGCGAGAGCCAGCTCGCAAGCCTGGTCGGCATCTATGAGAATATGCGGCCGTCCGACGCCGCGGCCATCTTCGATGGGCTCGACCTGGACGTCCTGCTCAACGTGCTCGACCGGATGCGGGAGCAGAAATCGGCTGCCATCCTGGCGGGAATGAATCCCGAACGCGCCCGGCAGGTGACGACGGAGCTCGCCCAGCGCCAGCAGCCTCCCAAGCTCTAGTCTTGGGGCAGAACCAGTTCTTCCGGAGTGTATTTCGCCCTTTTTACAGGAAATTAACCGCCCGCCGCCAAGTTCGGCCCCGGGATCCTTGATCCCACGGGTCTCCCTGGCGGCCCCCATGGGTGCCCAACAACGCCAATCCATGCCGGTGGTAGAGGAATACGGAGCTTAAGATGGCCGTCGACATGTCCATGCCGATCCTGATCGTGGACGACTACAAGACAATGTTGCGCATCATTCGCAACCTGCTGAAGCAGCTCGGCTTCGAGAATGTCGACGAAGCGACCGACGGGTCGGCGGCGCTTCATAAGCTTCGCGAGAAGAATTACGGGCTCGTCATCTCGGACTGGAACATGGAGCCGATGACCGGCCTCCAGCTCCTGCGCGAGGTGAGGGCTGACGCCAAGCTGAAGAACCTGCCGTTCATCATGATCACGGCCGAGAGCAAGACCGAGAACGTGATCGCGGCGCGCGAGGCCGGCGTGAACAACTACATCGTCAAGCCCTTCAACGCGGACACGCTGAAGCAGAAGCTGACCGCGGTGCTGGGCAGCTTCTGAGGCGCCCGTCATCGTTCGACGACCGACACGCCGCGAGGACCCGACCATGACCGCGATCACCCAACCTGATCCCGCATTGACCAGCCGGCTCGAGGCGGCACGTGCGGAAGCCGGACAGCCGCTGTCCCGGGAGGAGGTTGCTGACATCATCCGCGAGGTGATCGGCACGATGGAGGGCGACATTTCGGCGCTGGACCTTCAGGTCTACAACGAGCTGGAGGCGCTTGCCCGCTACATCCAGTCTGCCCGCGTCGAGATCGCGGCCATCCGGCCCGACGAGATCCGCGAGGACCACATTCCGAAGGCGACCGACGAACTGGACGCCGTGGTCGGCGCGACGGAAGACGCGACCGGACGGATCCTCGACGCCGCCGAGCAGATCCAGACCATCGCCGAAGGGCTCGACCAACCGGCCCAGGGCCAGCTGATCGACCTCGTGACCGGGATCTTCGAGGCGTGCAACTTCCAGGACATCACCGGCCAGCGGATCAGCAAGGTGGTCCGCACGCTGAAGCACATCGAGACCAAGATCGACGTCCTGATCCAGGCCCTGGGTGAAGAGGTCGAACGGGCGAAGATCCACTCGGAAGCGAATCGTGAACCGAAGCCGGCCTCCGATGAGGACCTGCTGAACGGACCGCAACTGCCGGCCGCCGCGAACGGTCAGGACGAGATCGACCGCCTTCTTGCCGGCCTGGATTGAGCGTCTTCCGATGCGGCGAGGTACCCGCCTGACTGGACAGGGCCCCGCGGTCGGTCCGCTCAAGAAATCTCCGAAAGCCCTGTCCCTGGGAGATGGGGAACGTCAGACGGACGGATGCCGGTGACCAGACAGTTTCGCGCGGGCCTTCTGGCTCTCACCTTCCTCACGCCGATGGCGGCAACGGCACCGGCAGCTGCCACGGATGTGCGCGCCTGGGACCATGGCGACTATGGGCGGCTGGTCTTCGACTGGGGGCGGCCCGTCGGCTATCGGCTGGATCTTGCCAGCGACCGGATCGTCATCGGCTTCGACCGTCCGATCGACGCTCCGCTCGGGAACGTGACGGCGCGGCTTGGCGCCTATGTCCGGCAAGTCGATCTTGCCGATGACGGGAAGGAATTGGCGCTCGCGCTGCGCCGCCCGGTGACCGTGAAGGATTTCGTCCTGGGCAGCCGGATTGTCCTGGACCTGAGTTCCGCCCACGCCCCGGCGTCGACGACCGAAGCCAGACAGCAGCCGTCCGCCGGCGGGAACGCGCCGTCGGCCGCGGCGCGGGACGTACCTCCTGTCATGATGCGCGGCGGCCGGCATCCGGGCTTCACCCGTCTCGTCTTCGAATGGCCGGGACCGGTCGGGTACAGGGTCGAACGGGACGGGGACAGGGTGAATGTCGCCTTCGACCGTGCCGGTGCCGCCCGGCTCGCCGGTCTCAAGCTCGCCGATCTGGAAAATGTCGCGGCAATCGACCCGGTCGATGGTCCCGACGGTCTTGTCGTTGCGCTTACCGTTCCGGAGGGCGCGCGGATGCGGCACTACGCCGATGGCGGGAAGGTGGTGCTCGACATCCTAAACGTCGTCATGGCGCCGGTCGCTCCACGGCTGCCGGCGGCACGGTCCATGCCGCTCGCGGTCGACGGCGATCGACAATTGGCCGAGGTGTCGGAGCCGCTGCCCGAGCCTCTGGAGGCGGCAGCCGAAGCCGATGCCGCGGTCGATGGGGTGGCGGATCCTGGAACGGATATGGCGGCCGTTGCCGCTGTCGAAGCCTCCGCCGATCGGCCGCCGGCACCCGCGGCGCCTGTCGAGGAGACCGGGACCGGGGAAGGTAATGGATCGGGGGCGGGGGAGCACGCCGGTCCGGGGACCACCGCCTCCCCGGCGGTGCCTGATCGGCCCGATCTGCCGGAGCTTTCGCCGACGCCCGCACCGCCGGCGGTTCCCGTCCCGACGGTGGAGGTCGCGGACGAGCCGACGTCCGCCGAGGAGCCATTGCGCCTGAAGGCGTCGCTCGACCCCGGCTTCCCTAGCCATGCTGCGGTATTCGAGCGGGCCGGATATCTGTGGATCGTCTTCGCCGCGAGCAACCGGCTCGACGCTTCGGCGCTGGCGGCCCAGGCGGGCGCCTTGGGCGAAGTCGAGATCGTCGATGCCGAAGGAGGCGTCGCGCTCCGCATGCCCCTCCCGACGAACCGGGTTCCTGGGGTGAGCCGCGAGAGCTCCAACTGGAGCGTCACGCTGTCGGCCGATGCGCCGCCGCCCTCGCGACCGCTCGGGATCGTTCCCCAGCCCGACTACGCCATGGGACCGCGCGTCCTGATCGAGGCGCCGGGCGCCAGGGGATTGGTCCGGATCGTCGATCCGGAGGTCGGGGACGTGCTTATCGTGGCGCCGCTGCCGGACGCCGGCATGGGCGTGGCGACGGAACGGAACTTCGCGCAGGTCGCGGTTCTGCCGTCGGCGCAGGGCGCGGTCATCCAGCCGACCGCCGAGGACATCACCGTCCGCATCGACCGCGAGGGCGTCGAAGTGACGGCTGCCGAAGGTCTGCTCCTGTCCTCCGCCGTTGACCGGCGGGCGGGGGCGGCGCTGCCGCTTCCGCCCGAAATCGAACGCTATCTCAACGTCGAGGAATGGCAGGCCGAGCCGGGGGAGTACAATCGGACGCGCCAGGCGCTGATGCGCCGCATCGTTGACGCGTCCGAGCAGGAACGCCCCAGGGCCCGGCTGGAGCTGGCGCGGCTCTATTTCGCGCACGGCCTAGGCGCCGAAGCGCTGGGGCCGCTCAGGATATTGGCGGCCGACGATCCGCTTCTGGAAAGCCGGCCGGATTTCGCCCTGCTGCGCGGCGCGAGCCGCGTCATGGCCGGAGATCTGGAAGGGGCGGAAAAGGACCTGACCTTGCCGGCCCTGGCCAATGCGCCGGAAGCCGTCCTCTGGCTGGGCGCCATGGCGGCGGCTGCGGGCGACTGGGATCGCGCTGCGACGGCCTTCAGCCAGGCCGGCCAACTGCTGGGTACGGAGCCGCCGTCTCTCGCCCCGTTTCTCAGCCTGCCGGCGGCGGTCACGGCGGTCGAGACGGGCGACCACGAGCTGGCGTCGCGCCGACTTGCCACCCTTTCCGAAATTACCGGGCGGGAGGCGGACGAATGGCCCGCATTCGCCTATCTTCTGGGCCGCATCAGCGAGGCCAACGGCAATCGGGAAGAGGCTGTCGCGGCGTACCGTCGCGCCGCCGGCGCCGACGATGACCAGCTCTACCGGACGCGGGCCGAGATGGCCTTGCTCCGTCTCGGCCGGGAGGCGGGCGAGATCACGCCGCTTGCCGCGGCCGAGCGTTTGGAGGGCCTGCAATACGGGTGGCGCGGCGACCCTGTCCAGCATGAGCTTCTGATCCAGCTCGGCGACAGCTACTGGCAGGCCGGACAGTATCGCGAGGCGCTGGAAAGCTGGGCAGAGGCGATCCAGAACTTCCCCGACCAGCCCGCCTCGATCGCGCTTCAGGAGGAGAGGGCGAAGCGCATCGAGGAACTGTTCTCGACCGACGCGCTCAATACCCTGTCTCCGATCGCAGCCGCGTCGCTCTACGAGGATTTCAAGGCCCTCATGCCCGGCGGTACGGTGGGCGACCAGGTGATCAGGAGGCTGGCCGAGCGGCTTGTCGAGGTCGACCTGCTCGAAAGGGCAGGAAACCTGCTGCAGCAGCTCGTCGACGGGCGGCTCGTCGGGATGGAGAAGACCGAGACGGCGACGCGGTTGGCCGGGATCCGTCTTCTTGACGGCAAGCCGGAAGAGGCCCTGGCCGCCCTGGACGAAAGCGAGCTGGGCGAGGATATGGCCGAAGAGCTTGCGTTCCAGCGCCGGCTTCTGCGTGCCCGTGCCCTGTCCGAGCTTGGCCGGGCCGACGATGCGCTAGAGCTCCTGGCCGCCGATGAGGGCCAACTGGCGGATGCCGCCAAGCTGGACATCGCGTGGCGGGCCCAGAACTGGCGCGCAGCTGCCGACGCCCTCGGCCGTCTCGTCGGTGCACCGCCTCCGCCGGACGAACCCATCTCGGCCGAACAGGCGGAACTCGTGCTCAATCAGGCGATTGCCCTGTCCCTCGCGCAGGACCGCCCGGGGCTCGACCGGCTGGCCGGGATCTTCGGCCCGGCGATGGACGCGTCGGAGCACGCCCATGTGTTCGCGGTGCTGACCCGGCCGAATGCGCCGCTCGGACGGCTCGTCGACCTTGCCACGGTGCGGCGCGAGGTCTCGGAAGTCGATCTCTTCCAGAATTTCCTGACCGGCTATCTCGGCCCCGAACGGGTCCTGACGAACTGACCGGCCCGCCCGCCCATGCCTATGGTGGCAGGGGCGGGTGGGCATGCCATCAGAACGTTCCGTAGCTCCGGACCAGGCTTCCCGCCAGCAGGTACCATCCGTCCACCAGGACGAAGAAGATCAGCTTGAACGGCAGGGAAAGCATGACGG
>JAJUFW010000257.1 GCA_029263555.1 Alphaproteobacteria bacterium | reverse complement strand
CGCTCGACGGGCTCTGGTACAACGAGTTGCTGGGGATCGAGACGGCAGGCCCGGAAGAACGGGCCGCGCTGCTCCGCCTGGTCGAGAACCTCTCCCGGCGCGGGGGCGATGCGCCGGGCAGCGGCGGCCCGGGCGAAGATTCCGGTGCGGTTCGGGCGAAGATCGGATAGGGACGGATCGGGAATGGGAAACTGGCTGCTGCTTTCGGGGGCGATCGTGGCGGAAGTCTGCGGAACGCTGTTCCTCAAGGCGTCCGAAGGCTTTTCGCGCCTCGGGCCCAGCCTCGGGGTCGCCTGCGCCTATCTCGTGGCGTTCGTGCTTCTGGCCCAGGTCCTGAAGAACGGGGTGCCCGTCGGCACCGCCTACGCCATCTGGTCCTCGCTGGGGGTGGCCCTGATCGCGATCGCAGGACGCGTGATCTTCAACGAACCGCTGATGCTTCAGAGCGTTCTCGGCATCGCGCTCATCATCTTAGGCGTGGTCCTGGTCGAAACGGCGCATTGATCCGCCTGCGCGTCGGTCATCACGCGGCCAGCCCGCCAGAATTCGGGAACGGAATGGACCTCAGCAGGATGGCGTCCCCGGCAGGATTCGAACCTGCGACCTACGGTTTAGGAAACCGTTGCTCTATCCTGCTGAGCTACGGGGACGCTGGCATAGGGTCCTGAAGGCAGGAATCGTCCCCGTACATAACAGCTAAGCCGCATGCGGTCCAACGGTAGTTTTCGCGTGAGACCCGGGGCCGTCGGAATGCGGCAGACCCCCGGCCGTGCTACGAATTCCGCCCGCGAAGAATAGATGCTTGTGCGAACCGCCCTTGTCTGGTTGAAATCTCTTTTAAGAGATCAACAGAAGACGGAGTGCCCCCGCGCCGACAGGCCGGGGACCCAATGAGCGACTCGCCAAGCGGCCCAAGTAGGCCGCAGGATGCCTGCCCGGGAGGCGGCGTCCTGCGGCAATCCCGAAAAATTCTGTTGACGGAGCGCGCCCCGCTCCCAGCCCCGGCCGACGTCCTGGAACGGACCGGCATGGCCGCGGCCGTGTGCCCGATCTTCCGCCATTCCCCGCTGCCGTTCGGCAGCCGGCTGCGCCTCCCCGCCCGGCGCCGAGCCGGGGGACCGCGCGTGACTGCGCCGCGAACGACGCCGTCGGTCCCGGCACAACCTCACTCGTGACGCCTCTCGAAGGGCCCCAATGTACGTCTTTGAACTCATCGTCGTGCTGCTGCTCATCGTCCTGAACGGCGTCTTCGCCATGTCGGAACTGGCCGTCGTCTCCTCGCGGCGGGCGCGCCTCCAGCAACTCGCCGAAACGGGCAGCAAGGGCGCACGCACCGCCCTGCGGCTGATCGAGGATCCCAGCCGATTCCTGTCCACCGTGCAGATCGGGATCACGCTGGTCGGCATCTTCGCCGGCGCGTTCGGCGGCGCGACGCTCGCCGGCGGGCTGGGCGAGCGTCTCGACGGGATTCCGTTGCTCGCGGGGCATGGCCATGCCATCGCCTTCGCCGTCGTCGTCGTCGGCATCACCTATACCTCGCTCATCGTCGGCGAGCTGGTACCGAAGCGCATCGCGCTCAAGAACCCGGAACGCGTCGCCGCGGTGGTCGCCGGTCCGATGCGCACCCTGTCCCGGATCGCGGCTCCCGTGGTCTGGCTGCTCGGCGCCTCGACCGAAGGGGTGCTGAGACTGCTGCGCCTCCATGGCACGCCGGAGGCGACGGTGACGGAGGAGGAGATCAAGTCGATGATCACCGAAGGCACCCAGGCGGGCGTCTTCGATCCCCGCGAGAAGGAGATGATCGAGGGCGTGCTGCGCCTTGCCGACCGGTCCGTCCGTTCCGTGATGGTGCCCCGGCAGGATGTCGTCTGGCTCGACATCGAGGATGATCCGGAGACTATCCGCCAGGAAATCCGGACCAGCGGCTATTCGCGCTTCCTGGTCTGTCGGGGCGAGATCGACGAGATCGTCGGCATCGTCCGCACCCGCGACATGCTGGACCTCGCGCTTAAGGGCGAGCCGCTGGATCTCGCGAAATGCCTCACGGAGCCCGCGGTCGTTCACGACGGGACGCCGGTGCTCAAGCTGCTCGACCTGTTCCGGGAGACGGGGGTCCACCTGGCCGTCGTCGTCGACGAATACGGCAGCCTCGAAGGCATCGTCACCATGTCCGACGTCATGGAGGTGATCGCCGGCGACATTCATGAACAGGGGCAGGAAGGCCGGGAAGACGCTGTTCGGCGCGATGACGGCTCGTGGCTGGTCGACGGCATGATGCCGATCGACGAGTTCGAGGATCGGGCCGGGCTGCGCGGATTGAGGGACGGCAACGGCTTCCATACGGTCGCGGGCTTCGTCCTGCACCGGTTCGGCCAGGTGCCGAAGGCGGGCGACAGCCTCGACTGGAACGGCATAAGGTTCGAGGTCGTGGACATGGACGGCCGCCGGATCGACAAGGTGCTGGTCGTCCCGCCGCCGCCTCCGGCAGACGCGGACTGACCGGAAGGGAGGGGCGGATTTCCCGCTCAGTCTCCGGTCCCGGGGTTGATCGCCGCCGGCATGGCTGCCACCAGCTATCCCGGCCGCATCCCGGTCCGGCTGCCCGTCCTGAAAGGCATCTACGGACCGACGAAGGCGGTCGTCGAGACGGTCCTGACGAAGCGCCCGAGGTCTTCCGCGGCGTGGTGCTGTTCGAATATCCCGGCCGCGGCGAATGGACGCTGGGGCTCTCGACGGGCGAGCCCGAGGACGAGTCCGGGAGCAGGTGGGCCGCGGCCTGGTCAGCGTCTTTCTGCCGACCGGCCCCAATCCGTTCACCGGTTATCTGTTTCTTCTGCCGAAGGAGGACGTGATCGCGCTGAACATGCGGTTCGAGGATGCGCTGATCGCCATCGTATCGGTCGGGACGTCGCGCCGCCGGCCGCAAGGAGGGAGGAACCTCCCGCAGCGACCATGCTCGACGGGCAGCCATGGCGCATGGGCCGTGCAGTCGCGATCGCCATGGGGCTTGACCGGGATGCGTCCCGTCCTCTACCGGTTCCGTCCATGACCATATTCGATGCCGGTTGGGAATCCGCGGGACCGAAGCTGGCGCTGGTCGACAAGCTGCGCCTGACGAACTGGGGTCTCGTCCTCATCATCTGCATGATCGGTGGGGCCGGGATCGCCTTGCTCTACTCCGCCGGCGGACTCTCCTGGGAACCCTGGGCGATCAGGCAGGCCGTGCGCTTCGCCCTGGGGATCGGGGTCATGCTGACGATCGCCATGATCGACGTCCGCTTCTGGCTGCGCATCGCCTACGTCGCCTATCTGACGGTGCTGGTCCTCCTCGTCGCCGTCGAGGTCATGGGGCAGATCGGCATGGGCGCCCAGCGCTGGATCGATCTCGGCTTCTTCGTCCTCCAGCCGTCCGAGCTGATGAAGATCGCGCTCATCCTGGCGCTGGCCCGCTACTTCCACGGGCTGACGCCCGACGACGTGGCCCGGCCCATGGTTCTGGTTCCGCCCCTGCTGATGGTCTTCATTCCCGTCGGTCTCGTGCTGCTGCAGCCCAATCTGGGCACGGCCACGCTGCTCGTCCTGGGGAGCGGGGCGATCTTCTTCGTCGCCGGGGTCAAGCTGTGGAAGTTCGTCGTCGTCTCGGCAGCCGGTCTGGCCGCCCTGCCGATCGGGTGGCAGTTCCTGCACGACTATCAGAAGCGCCGGGTCCTGACCTTCCTCGATCCCCACGCCGATCCGCTCGGCGCCGGCTACAACATCCTGCAATCGGAGATCGCGCTCGGCTCCGGCGGGCTGTTCGGCAAGGGGTTCGGGCATGGCACCCAGGGCCAGCTCCTGTTCCTGCCGGAGAAGCACACGGACTTCATCTTCGTCGTGCTGGCCGAGGAGCTGGGCATGATGGGGGCCCTCGCCCTCCTGCTGCTCTATGTCCTGGTGCTCGTCTACGGATATGCGATCGGGCTTTCGTCACGGAATCATTTCGGCCGGCTGGTAGCGCTGGGTGTCACCACCGCCTTCTTCCTCTACCTCTTCGTGAACGTGGCCATGGTTTCCGGCCTCATTCCGGTGGTCGGCATCCCGCTTCCGCTCGTCTCCTATGGCGGGACGGCGATGATGACGCTGCTCATCGGCTGTGGTCTGCTGCTCAGCGTCTCGATCCATCGGGAAGTTCGCATTCCCCGCCGTGGGATCGGCTGACCCTGCCGGCGGCGTCCGGCAGGGCGTCGATCCCGTCCATCGCCCGGTCGACCCCCAAAAGGGCGGAGGCGTGGCGGAACGCGTCGTCGAAGGGCAGGCGCATCACCCGCGTATGGGATTCCAGTCGGCTGCAGGCGTCCCTGACCCGGCGGTACTGGATCGCCGCGTTCGCGGCGATCGAAGCCCGGATGTCCCGTCGCGCCCGGCGGCGGCGGATGAGGTTGTGCACGGATTCCTCGAAGGGCGTATCCAGGCAGAGCACGTGC
The DNA here is from genome assembly GCA_029263555.1 of Alphaproteobacteria bacterium. Lineage (GTDB taxonomy): Bacteria > Pseudomonadota > Alphaproteobacteria > DSM-16000 > Inquilinaceae > JAJUFW01. Next base: position 531 of record JAJUFW010000257.1, on the reverse strand, counting down.
AGATCGAACGCCGATGCAAGCCGCACGGTCCGGGCGACCTCGCTGCTCACCAGCAGCCCCTCGAACAGCACGTCGCATCCGGCGGCGGCATTATCCGCCACCACGTCGAAAATCTCGTTCAGATCGCCGATCGTGTCGCAGCCGCCGGAACGTGCCTCGTAATGGCCGATGACCGCGAGCGGCCGGCCGCCCGCCGGGTGCCGAAGACGGTAGGACACCGGGCGTAAACGGCCCTTCCGGTAGACGGGTTCGACCGTGCCGGACGTCCCGTCCCGGCCGGACCAGCCGTAGAGCGCCATGATTCTCCGGGCGAATTCGCTCTTGCCGGCCCCGCCCGAGCCTCTGGGATTGATGATCACGCTCATGCATCGTTCCGGGATGGTTTTCCGGATCGGGCGGCCCAGCGTGCCGCCCATCGCTTGAGGTCAGTCGACCATCAATTCCATGCTGGATAAACACCCTTGCCCTGTCAGGAGGCGCCCGGCGTCTCCAGGCTGGCGGCGATCCGGCCCCGTCGGCGCCAGACGACGG
>JAJUFW010000010.1 GCA_029263555.1 Alphaproteobacteria bacterium | reverse complement strand
GTCGTCCTGAAGCAAGTTCGGAAGTCGTTTGGGGAGCTTGAGATCATCAAGGGGGTGGATCTCGAGGTCCGGGACCATGAGTTCGTGGTGTTCGTGGGACCGTCGGGTTGCGGCAAGTCGACGTTGCTGCGGCTGATTGCGGGGCTGGAGGACATCACGTCCGGGGAGCTGTCGATCGACGGCCGGGTGGTCAACGACGTGCCGCCGGCGCAGCGCGGCATTGCCATGGTGTTCCAGTCCTATGCGCTCTATCCGCACATGACGGTGGCCGAGAACATGGCGTTCGGGCTGAAGCTGGCGCGCGAGGACCGGGCGACGATCCGCCAGAAGGTGGCCGAGGCGGCGCGCATCCTGCAGCTCGAGCCGCTGCTGGAGCGCAAGCCGAAGGAGCTGTCGGGCGGCCAGCGCCAGCGCGTCGCCATCGGCCGGGCGATCGTGCGCAAGCCCAAGGTGTTCCTGTTCGACGAGCCCCTGTCCAATCTCGACGCGGCGCTGCGCGTCCAGATGCGCATCGAGATCGCCCGGCTGCATCACGAGCTCGACGCCACCATGATCTATGTCACCCATGACCAGGTCGAGGCCATGACCCTGGCCGACAAGATCGTCGTGCTCAATGCCGGCCGGGTCGAGCAGGTCGGCAGCCCGCTCGAGCTCTACCATCATCCGCAGAACCTGTTCGTCGCCGGCTTCATCGGCAGCCCGAAGATGAACTTCCTGGCGACCCGGGTCACCGCGGTCGAGGCCGGACGCGCCCGCGTCGCCCTGCCCGGCGGCGGCAGCGTCGCGGTGCCGGTCCGGGCCGAGGGGCTGGCGGCCGACGCCGCCGTCACCCTCGGCGTCCGGCCCGAGCATCTGGTCGCCGGCCCGGCCGACGGCACCGTGCCGGCCCGGGTCTTCGTCGTCGAGCGCCTCGGCGGCGGCACCTATGTCTATGCCCGCACCGAGGGCGAGGCCATGATCGTCGTCGAGGTCGACGGCGACAGCCCGGTCCAGGTCGGCGACCGGATCGACATCGGCGTCCCAGCCGAGGCCTGCCATCTCTTCGACGCCGACGGCAACGCCCTGCCCCGCAACCGACGCCACCCGCTTGCCCAGCCAGACCGGACACACGCCTCCACCGCGCCGTAGCGGCAGCGCGCCGGTGACTGCCGTTTCGAGTTCCACATCAGCCGCAAGGAACCGACCCATGTACATGGAGAAATACGACCTGTCCGGCCGCGTCGCCGTGGTGACCGGCGGCGCCGGCGCCATCGGCCTTGCCTGCTGCCGGGCGCTCGCGGAAGCGGGCGCGACCGTCGTCGTCGCCGAGGTGAGCGAGGATCTGGCCGAGGCCGGCGTGAGGCAGCTGGCCAACCAGGGATGCCGGGCCGAGGCGCTGGCGCTCGACGTCACGCGTCCCGATCAGGTGACGGCGGCCGCCGAGGCGCTGAATGAACGTCACGGCGCGGTCGATATCCTGGTCTGCAATGCTGGCATCGCGCGCAGCGACGTTCCGGCCGAAGACGTCGAGGACGAGCGCTGGCTCAACGTCATCGACGTCAACCTGAACGGGGTCTTCTGGTGCTGCCGCGCGTTCGGCCGCCACATGCTGGAGCGGGGACGCGGGACGATCGTCAATATGGGCTCGATGTCGGGCTTCATCGTCAACAAGCCGCAGCCGCAGTGCTATTACAACGCCTCCAAGGCCGCAGTGCACCAGCTCACGCGGTCGCTGGCGGCCGAATGGGGCAGCCGCGGGGTTAGGGTGAACGCGGTGGCGCCGACCTATATTGAAACGCCGCTGACCCGCTTCGGCATGGAAGACGAGCGCATGTATCCGGTCTGGCTGGAGAACACGCCGATGCGCCGGGTCGGACAGCCCGAGGAAATTGCATCGGTGGTGCTGTTCCTGGCCTCCGACGCCTCCAGCCTGATGACCGGCAGCATCGTTCTGGCCGATGCCGGCTATACGTGCTGGTGATCCCGGATCGCGACGGGAGAACGGGACGATGAAGCTTTCGGACAAGGTCGCCATCGTCACGGGAGGGGCCCGGGGCATCGGCCGGGCCATCTGCGAGGGCTATGCCGCCGAAGGGGCGCGGGTCGTCGTCGCCGATCTGGATCTGGCGGAGGCCGAGCGGACGGCCGCGGCCTGTGGCGGCGGCGCGTTCGCCGTCCCGCTCGACGTGACGCGGCAGGATTCGATCGATGCCGTGGTCGACAAGGTGGTCGCTTCCGCGGGCGGCATCGACATCCTGGTGAACAACGCCGCGGTCTTCGATCTGGCGCCGATCCTGGAGGTCACGCGCGAAAGCTTCGATCGCGTCTTCGACGTGAATGTCAAAGGCCTCCTGTTCACCCTTCAGGCGGTCGCGCGCCGGATGGTCGAACAGGGCAGGGGCGGGAAGATCATCAACATGGCCTCCCAGGCCGGGAGGCGCGGCGAACCGCTGGTTTCGGTCTATTGCGCCAGCAAGGCCGCGGTCATCAGCCTGACGCAGTCGGCAGGGCTCGCCCTCATCCGGCACGGAATCAATGTGAACGGCATCTCGCCCGGGGTGGTGGACACTCCCATGTGGGACAAGGTCGACCGGTTGTTCGCCCGTTACGAGAACCGGCCCCTGGGCGAGAAGAAGCGCCTGGTCGGCGAGGCGGTGCCCTTCGGCCGCATGGGAAGGCCGGAAGACCATGTCGGGGCGGCGATCTTCCTGGCGTCGGCCGACAGCGACTATGTCGTGGCACAGACCCTGAACGTCGACGGCGGCAACTGGATGAGCTGATCCCCGGGCATAAGGGGGCATGGGCCTCAGGCGGGTTCCTCAGTCCCCAGGACCATGGCGGCCACGGCACGGTGCAGGGGATGCCCGGGGTCCCCCAGTGTATCCACCGCGTCGAAATGATGCCGGTCCGGCAGGTCCACGACCCGGACCGGCCTTGCCTCGCTGCGCCAGGCCGCCGTGAAATCCGACTGCTGGCGGCGCAGCTCGTCCGTCTCCCTGCCGCCGACCGCGCAGATCAGCGGCGCGGCGCGGTCCGGAATCCGGTGTTGCGGGCTGAGCCGCTGCGCCGTATCGGGATCGAGGCCCAGCGCGTCGTTCAGGTAGATCATCTGGATCGGCACGAGATCGTAGATCCCGCTGATCGAGCAGGCGCCCTTGACCAGGTCGGCCGGCCGGCGGAACGAGGACCAGTCGGTCGCCGCCATCCAGGTGGCCAGGTGTCCCCCGGCGGAATGCCCGGCGACGAAGATTCGGTCGGCATCGCCGCCGAGCGGCCGGACGTGACCGTACAGCCAGCCCAGCGCCGCCCGCACCTCGTCCATCAGCGCCGGTAGCGAAACCTGAGGGCACAGCGTATAGCCGATCGCGGCGAAGGAGATCCCCGCCTGGACGAAGGCCGGCGCCAGGAAGCTGAAAAAGTCCTTCGACAGCGACTGCCAGTAGCCGCCATGGATGAAGGCCAGCACCGGCGCTCCCGGCTTCGGGGCCGGGAAGAAATCGATCCGCTGCCTGTCGAGGGGCCCGTAGACCAGATCCCGGTCATGGGCCAGGCGGTCCTGGGCATCGGCGCTCTCCCGCTCCCACCGCAAGAAGATCTCCGGATGGTCGGGAACGGCGGCGCGCAGATTGTACTGCGCGGCGAGATCGGCCGGCGAGTATCCGAGATAGGTCACGAAGCAGCCGCTACCGTGGTCAGGTGAAGGCGTTGAAGGTGATGATCGTGTAGGTGTCCTTCACATGGGGCAGGGTCTGCAGGCGGCTGGTCACGAATCGGCCGACATCGATATCGGAGGGCAGGTAGCACTTCACCAGAAGGTCGTACTGGCCGGAGGTCGAGTAGACTTCCGAGACTTCCTCGATCGTATCGACGGCTTCGGCGGCCACGTCGTAAGCCTTGCCCAGCTCGCATTTCATCATAACGAAGATGGCCTTCATCGCTCACTCCCGGAGGCATCGAGTGGATTGTGCCGGACTATAGCGCGGCCGCCGGCGGAACTGTCACCCCCAACACGCCGAGGCCGAAAAGAGGTGCAACATTTGGAAGGGCTGTTCGGTTTGACTCCCCGGATCGCGCGGCCCGGTCGGCGGCCGCGGGCAAGGGGAGGGGCTCATGGATGCCCGCGTCACTTTGACGGTCGACGGATCCCGTCGCGAACTGACCGTCGACACCAGGACGACACTTCTGGACCTGCTCCGGGATCGGCTGGGGGCGATGGCGCCGAAGAAGGGGTGCGATCACGGCCAGTGCGGCGCCTGCACGGTGCTGATCGACGGGCGGCGGGCGACGACATGCCTGGCGTTCGCTGTCGCTCATGACGGCGCGACGGTCACGACCGCCCAGGGGCTTTCGAACGGGGCGGAGCTCCACCCGGTGCAGCAGGACTTTCTCGATCATGATGCCTTCCAGTGCGGGTACTGCACGCCCGGGCAGATCTGCTCGGCCGTCGGGATGATCGAGGAGGCGCGGGCCGGACATCCGAGCCATGTGACGCGCGATCTCACCGGTCCCGTCGTGCTGGACGACGAGGAGATCCGGGAGCGGATGAGCGGAAATCTGTGCCGCTGCGGGGCCTATGTGAACATCGTCGCGGCGATCCGGGACGTCATCCTTAAGGAGACACCCCCATGAGGCCGTTCAAATATGTGCGTGCGACCGATCCGGCCAACGCCGTCGCTCTGGTCGCGAACCGTCCGGGGGCGGCGTTTCTGGCTGGCGGGACCAATCTCGTCGACCACATGAAGCTGGGGATCGCCGAACCGGACCTGCTGGTCGATGTGAGCCGGCTGCCCCTCGACCGGATCGAGCAGTCGCCGGCCGGCGGGGTGCGGATCGGGGCGGCGGTGCGCAACAGCGACCTTGCCGCCGATCCGATGATCCGGACCCGGTATCCCGCGCTTTCGCAGGCGCTGCTGGCGGGCGCGTCGGGGCAGCTGCGGACCCTGGCCACGACCGCCGGCAACCTGATGCAGCGTACCCGCTGCCCCTATTTCCAGGACCTGACGACCCCCTGCAACAAGCGGACGCCCGGGGCGGGCTGTTCGGCCATCGGCGGACACAATCGCGACCACGCGATCCTGGGCTGCTCCGCCGAATGTATCGCCACGCATCCCTCGGACATGGCGGTCGCGCTCGCCGCGCTGGAGGCTTCGGTCGTGGTCCTGGGGCCGGAAGGGGAGCGCAGGGTTCCGCTAGCCGACTTCTACCGGCTGCCCGGCGATACGCCCCATCTCGACACCAATCTGGGCCGGGGAGAGCTGATCCTGGCCGTGGAGATGCCACCGCTCGCCTTCGCGGAGCGTTCGGCCTATCGCAAGGTGCGGGACCGTGCGTCCTTTGCGTTCGCCCTGGTCTCGGTGGCCGCGGCCCTAGACGTCCGGGACGGGGCGGTCGCGGATGTGCGCGTCGCGCTCGGCGGGGTGGCTCACACGCCCTGGCGGGCGCTGCGGGCGGAAGCGATGCTGCGCGGCGGCCCGGCAACGCCCGATGCCTTTCGCGCTGCGGCCGATGCCGAGCTTGCTGCGGCGCAGCCCTTGCCGGGCAACGCCTTCAAGGTGCCTCTGGCGCGGAACACGATCGTAAATGTCCTGACCGCGCTTGCCCGGGAGACCGCGTGATGACCGACCTTCTGGAACCGCGCGCCATCGGCCGTCCGCTGGAGCGGATCGAGGGCCGCGACAAGGTTCGCGGCCTTGCGCCCTATGCCTACGAGCATCCGGTTTCGGATCCTCTCTATCTTCATCCGGTGCAGGCGACGATCGCCCGCGGCCGGGTCGTTGCGATCGACACGGGCGGAGTCGCGTTCCCGGGCGTCGTCGCCATCCTGACCCATGAGAATGCGCCGCGCCTCGCCTCCGACGAGAATCGCGAGCTCTGGGTCCTCCAGTCAGACGAGGTCCATTACCGGGGCCAGTTCGTCGCAGCGGTGATCGCGGAAACACCGGAGATCGCGCGCGAAGCGGCCGGGCAGGTGCGGGTCGAGTACGAACAGCAGGCCCATGACGCCGAGTTGCGGCCGGACCGGCCGGACCTCGTCCGTCCCGACAAGGTGAACCCGAGCTTCGACACCGACACGCAGGAAGGCGACGTGGAAGCGGCCCTGGCCACGGCGGCGGTCAGGATCGACCAGACCTATACGACGCCCATGGAGCACAACAATCCCATGGAGCCCCACGCGACCATCGCCCTTTGGGCGGATGACCGGCTGGTTCTGTGGGATTCGACCCAGAGCGCCCATGGCGTTCGCAAGACGATGGCCGCCGTCTGCGGGCTGGATCCGGCCCAGGTGCGCGTCATCTCTCCCCATGTCGGGGGCGGATTCGGCTCGAAGGGAACGGCGCATCCTCACAATGCCCTGGCCTGCCTCGCGGCGCTGGCGGTCCCGGGACAGCCGGTCAAATTCGCGCTCAGCCGCCAGCAGATGTTCGTGGTCGCCGGATACCGGACCCCGACCGTTCAGAGGATCCGGCTGGGAGCGGATGCCGACGGCCGGCTGACCGCGCTCGCCCACGATGTCGTCGAACAGACCTCGAAGGTGAAGGAATTCGCCGAGCAGACGGCCGTCGCAAGCCGGATCATGTATGCCGCGCCCAACCGGCGGACCTCCCACAGGTTGGCCGTCCTGGACGTGCCGGTTCCGTCCTGGATGCGGGCGCCGGGCGAGACGCCCGGCATGTTCGCCGCCGAAGTGGCCTTGGACGAGCTGGCCGTGGCCTGCGGCCTCGACCCGATCGAGCTGCGCATCCGCAACGACCCCGAATCCGATCCGGAATCGGGCAGACCGTGGTCCGGCCGCAACCTGGTGGGGTGCCTCAAGGAAGGCGCGCGCCGGTTTGGCTGGGACGTGCGCGATCCAAAGCCGGGACTCCGCCGGCTCGGCGACTGGCTCGTCGGCACCGGTGTCGCCAGCTCGACCTATCCCTGCTACGTCTTCCCGGGATCGAAGGCGACCATCCAGTACGGTACGGACCAGCGCTACGTCGTCCGCATCGGCGCCGCCGACATCGGGACCGGGGCCTGGACCGCCCTGACCCAGATCGCCGCCGATGCCCTCGGCTGCCCGGTCGAGGCGGTCCGGCTCGAGATCGGGGACAGCGACCTGCCCATGGCGACCGTCGCCGGCGGTTCCTCGGGCATCAGCTCGTGGGGATCGGCGATCGTCGCCGCGGCGACCGCCTTTCGCGAGAGGCACGGGACGGATCCTGGGCCCGGCGCGCGGGAGGATGCCGAGATCACCCAGCCTCCGGCATCCCGGACTCACGCGCTCCATTCCTTCGGCGCACAGTTCGCCGAGGTGCATGTCCATGCCGATACCGGCGAGATCCGCGTTCCCAGGATGCTGGGCGTCTTCTCGGCGGGACGGATCATCAATCCCCGGACCGCCCGGTCGCAGTTCATCGGGGGCATGACGATGGGCCTTTCCATGGCGCTGCACGAGGAGAGCGTGATGGATGCGCGTTTCGGCCATGTGATCAATCACGACCTTGCCGGCTACCACATCGCGGTGAACGCGGATGTGAAGGACATCGACGCCGTCTGGCTGGACGAACATGACCCGCACAGCAATCCCATGGGCTCGCGCGGTATCGGGGAGATCGGCATCGTTGGCGCGGCCGCGGCCATTGCCAACGCGGTCTGGCACGCGACCGGGATCCGTGTCCGCGACCTGCCGATCACGCCGGACAAGGTCCTGTCCTGACCGGGGCGCAGATCGCCGGCCGTCATCGCCTTTCGGTCGAACTTCGAGGGAGGTGAAACCCATGAGCCAAGCCAGAGCCGACATGCTCCAGCCCAGGATCGCGCGCATCTGGCGCGGTCGCACGACGGCGTCCAAGGCCGACGAGTACGCCCGCTACCTGTACGAGCACGGGATCAGGCCGCTGCAGGACAAGGCGCTGGGCGTGCAGATGCTGCGGGAGGACCGTCCCAGCGAGACCGAGTTCGTCACGATCTCCTACTGGGAAAGCGAGGAGGCGATGGGCCGCTTCGCTGGCGAGGATCCCAGGCGGATCCACCATCTGGAGCGGGATGCCGAGTTCCTGGTCGAGCTGCCGGATGCCGTCCAGATCCTGACCATCGTCTCCAGCCATGGCGTCACCGGCGGCGGGTCGGGCTGACGGTCCGTGGGGCCTGCCGCCCTGGCGGCGGCAGCCAGGACCGGATTGCGTTTCGTCCTGGAATGAGCGACATGGGAGAGGATTCGGCCGGGTTCTTTCCCCTCGGCGCTCATTCGGGACGACCGTTATTCCATGGACATCACCGTCTATCACAACCCCGCCTGCGGAACCTCGCGGAAGGTGCTCGGTCTCATCCGCGATGCCGGGATCGAGCCGCGGATCGTCGAATATCTGAAGACTCCGCCTTCCCGGGCGGAACTCGAAGACCTGATCCGCCGGATGGGCGTCCCGGTGCGCGCGGTGCTGCGCGAGAAGGGCACGCCCTATGCCGAGCTGGGCCTGGACGATCCGGCCCTTGGGGAAGATCGGCTCCTGGATGCCATGGCGGCGCATCCGATCCTGATCAATCGCCCGATCGTCGTCAGCCCTCGGGGAGCGAGGCTCTGCCGTCCGCCGGAAACGGTTCTGGAGCTGCTGCCGGCCGACGGGGCCGGCCCCGACGATTGACCGACGGGCGGGAGGAGGGACCGGCCGGTCGGGGCTTCATCACCGGCCTCGGCATCGGCCAGATCTGTTCCTGGGGATCGCTCTATTACAGCTTTCCGCTAATCGCGGAGGCGATGCGGGGCGATCTCGGGTGGTCGAAGGTCGAGCTTTACGGCGCCGCGACCGTCGGCCTCGCGCTCGGAGGGCTGGCGACATACCCGGTCGGGGCCGCGATCGATCGCGGGCATGGCCGTCTGGTAATGGCGCTCGGATCCGTGCTTGCCGGGCTGCTCCTGATCGTCTGGGCGCGGACCTCGGACATCCTCGTCTTCTACGGTGCGACGGCGGGGATCGGACTTCTTCAGGCGGCGACGCTGTACGAACCGGCATTTGCCGTCGTCGTCGGGCGGGCGGGCGCGGCGGAGGCGCGCGCGGGCATCACCGTCGTCACGCTCTGGGGCGGTTTCGCCTCGACCGTGTTCATTCCCTTGATCCAGTTCCTGCTGGATCGGATCGGCTGGCGTGACACGCTGGTCGTGCTGGCGGGCATCAACCTGATCGTCTGCGCCGGTCTCTACGGTTTCCTGATCGACCGCCGGAAGGACGTGCAGCCCGCGACGGCGCACGGGGAGCCGAGCCGGATCGGGCGATCAATCGTCGCGGAGATGATCCGCCAGCCGGTCTTCTGGGCGCTTGCCACGGCGTTCACGGCCTACACGATCAGCTTCTCCGCGTTCACCTTCCACCTTTATCCGCTTCTGCTGGACGGCGGCTTCGACAGCGCGTCTGTCGTTGCCGTGATCGCCGTTATCGGCCCGGCGCAGGTTGCCGGTCGGGTGGCGATCTGGCTGTTTGCGCCGCGCCTTTCGGTGCGCCGGATCGGGTCGATCGTGATGCTGGTCTTCCCGATCTCCCTCCTGGGCATCGAGGTCCTTTCGCCGGACTTCCTGCTGGTGGCCGCATCGGCCGCCTTCTACGGTGCCGCCAACGGCATCATCACCATCGTCCGGGGCATGGCCGTTCCGGAGATGCTGACCCGCGAAGGCTATGGTGCGGTGAACGGGCTTCTCTCCGCTCCCGCAACCATAGCAAGGGCGCTCGGCCCCGTCGGGGCGGCCGTCGTCCTGGATGCCGGCGGCGGATACGACGCGGTTCTTGTCGCCGTGATCGCCGGCGCTACGGTGATGACGCTCTCCTTCTGGTTGGCGGCGTGGCTGTCCAGGGACCGGGACAGGCGCTAGGCCGCCTACATCTCGACGATCGCCTCGAACCCTCCGAAGATCATCCGCTTGCCGTCGAAGGGCGCGTTGTCCATCTGGTTCTTGAGCCTCGGATCCTCCATCACCTTGGCCAGGATGGCATCCCTCGCCTGGCGGCTTTCATAGGTGATCCAGGAAAAGACGACGATCTCGTCTTCCTGGAGTTGCACGGCGCGCGGGAAGGAGGTGAGCTCGCCAAAGGGAACGTCGTCGGCGACGCATTCGACGAAGGTAAGGGCGCCGTACTCCTTCCAGACCTCTCCCGCCAGGCGGGCCATCGCCCGGTAATCCTCGATCCTGTCCTTCTTCACGGCGACCACGAAGCCGTCGACATAGGTCATTGAAAGTCTCCTTTCGTTGCGGACGGTCCAAGGACGTTCGAGCCGGCCGTCGGCCGACATGCTCGGATGTCATTTTTTCTCAATCCCGATCCGGCGCGCCGAGCGGGAACAGCTTGCGATAGGGGCGGGCCTCGTCGACCGCCCGGGCGAAGGAAGGCCGGTCCAGCAGCCGGCGCCGGTAGGCCGTAACGTTCGGAAACCGGTCGCCGATCGGGTGGGACCAGTCCGCGTAGAACAGCGCGGGCGCGGCGGCGCAGTCGGCGAGCGTGAAATCCTCGCCCGCTGCCCACCGGCGGCCGGCCATGACGCCATCCAGCCAGCCATAGGCGGTGTCGAGCATCGCCCGAGCCTCGGCGGTCCCGTAAGGGTCGCGCCGGTCCTCGGGGCGCAGGCTATCGAGAACCAGCTTCTGCTGCGGCGTCGAGATGTAGTTGTCGAAGAAGCGGTCCATCATCCGGACCTCGATCGCCTCGTCGGCGCTTTCCGGGATCAGCCGCACCGGACCGGGATGATGGACCTGCAGGTATTCGACGATGATGGTTGCCTCTACGACCGTCCGGTCCCGGTCCACCAGAACCGGGAACTTCCTGAGCGGCCACAGGGCTTCGAGTTCCGCCAGCGCCTTTCCGTCACCGGGTTCCAGCATGCGGAACTCGAACGGAGTCCCGTTCTCGTAGAGGGCGATCAGCGCCTTCTGGCAATAGGAGGAAAACGGATGCGCGTAAAGTGTCAGTCCCACTTCGTCCCCCGTCCCTGAAACGCTCTGGTTTCGCTTTGCAACCGGTTCAGTCTATCCGACTGCTCCTGAAATGCAAGCAGTGACCGATCGGCCACCATGGGCCGGCGGACGGGGAGGGCGGAACCCCGGGGTTCAGCCGCCGGTGACGCTCATGTGCCTGCCGACGGCCGGCCGCTTGTGCCGGCGATCGATGACGAAGTCGTGGCCCTTCGGCTTCCGTCCGATCGCCTCTTCGATGGCTGCGATCAGCGGGGCGTCGCTTTCCGAGCTGCGCAGCGGCGTCTTCAGATCCGCCGCGTCCTCCTGGCCCAGGCACATGTAGAGCGTACCGGTGCAGGTCAGACGCACCCGGTTGCAGCTTTCGCAGAAATTGTGGGTCAGGGGGGTGATGAACCCGAGAAGCCCGTTGGTTTCCTCGACACGGTAATAGCGGGCCGGACCGCCGGTGCGATGGTCGCTTTCCGTCAGGGTCCAACGCCGCGCCAGGTCGGCGCGGACCAGCGAAAGCGGCAGATACTGGTCGATCCGCGTCTCCCCGCCGATGTCGCCCATCGGCATCACCTCGATCAATGTCAGGTCGTGCCCCTCGCGGCCGCACCAGGCGATCAGGTCGTCGAACTCCATGTCGTTCACGCCCTTGAGGGCGACCGCGTTGATCTTGATACGGATGCCTGCCTCCTTCGCCGCGCGGATGCCCTCCATCACGCGGTCGAACTTGCCCCAGCGGGTGATCGCCAGGAACTTGTCCGGATCCAGGGTATCCAGGGAGACGTTGATGCGGCGGACTCCGCAGGCGGCAAGTTCGTCCGCGTAGCGGCTGAGCTGGCTGCCATTGGTCGTGATCGTCAGCTCGTCCAGGTCGCCGGTCTTAAGATGGCGGGACAGGCTGCGGATCAGCTCCATGATGTTGCGACGGACCAGGGGCTCGCCGCCGGTCAGGCGAAGCTTGCGGACACCCAGGCCGACGAAGGCGCTGCAGACCCGGTCCAGCTCTTCCAGCGTCAGCAGGTCCGCCTTCGGCAGGAAGGTCATCTCCTCCGCCATGCAGTAGACGCAGCGGAAGTCGCAGCGGTCCGTCACCGACACGCGCAGATAGGTGATGCCGCGGCCATGCGGGTCGATGATCGGCCGGCGCTGCGGAATGTAACCGTCCATGGCTCTGGCCCCTGTGTTCCGATACTGCTGCCAGATGTCATCCGGCCCTTTCATGTGCAAGTCGGAAATCTTAAGGTGTAGCCCCCGGCCGCGAAAGGCTTTCCTTGCCGATGGTCGAACGGAAGGCGCAAGGGAGGGTGCCGTGCCGGGAGTCGGAGGACCCGTCGCCCATGGAAGAGTTCGCGCTGCGTCCCAATCCCGATGATCCGCGGCTGACGAGGCCCGTCGCCGGGATCGATCAGGATGGCCGCCCCGTCGAGACCTCCGTCACCGTGGAACGCCCGCTGACCCTGTTCCTCAACGGGCGGGAGATCGTCACCATGATGACGATCGGCGATTACCCGGAATATCTCGCGATCGGCTATCTCCTGAACCAGAACATGCTGCGGCCGGACGACCGGGTGACCGCGGTGGAGTACGACGAGGACCTCGAAACCGTGGTCGTGCGGACGGATCGGGAAACCGATTTCGAGGACAAGCTCCGGAAGAAGACCCTGACCTCCGGCTGTGCCCAGGGCACGGTCTTCGGTGACGTGATGGAGAGTTTCGAGCGCATCCGGCTGTCGTCCGCGGCCCGGTTGCACACGTCCTGGCTTTACGCGCTGACGCGCAAGATCAATACCGCGCCCAGCCTCTATCTGACCGCAGGGGCGATCCATGGCTGCGTCCTCTGCGAACGGGACCGCCCGCTCGTCTACATGGAGGACGTGGGCCGCCACAACGCCGTGGACAAGATCGCAGGCTACATGTACCGGCACGGCGTCGATCCGGAGGACAAGATCTTCTATACGACCGGCCGCCTCACCAGCGAGATGGTGATCAAGACGGTGCAGATGCGCATCCCGATCCTGGTCTCGCGCTCCGGCTTCACCGCCTGGGGGGTCGAGCTTGCGCGGCAGGCCGGGCTCACGCTCATCGGCCGGGCCCGCGGGCGGCGCTTCCTGGCGCTGGCCGGGGAGGAGCGCATCGTCTTCGACGCCGATCCGCGGACCGCAGCGGACGAGGACAGCCGGCACCGACGCAAGGGGGCAGAGGAAGATGCCGCGGAGTGAAACCGCCGGGGTGCTGCTGGCCGGCGGACTTGCCCGGCGGATGGGCGGTGGCGACAAGGGGCTGCGTGATCTCGGCGGGCGGCCGATCCTGGACCGCATCCTCGAACGGGTGCGCCCGCAGGTCGGCCCCTTGGTGCTGAACGCGAACGGGGATCCGGAACGCTTCGCCCCTTACGGGCTGCCCGTCGTGGCCGATCCGGTCGACGGTTCCGCAGGTCCTCTTGCCGGCGTGCTGGCCGGACTCGAATGGGCGGCGGAGCATGCGCCCGGCTGCCGGTTCGTCGCTAGCTTCGCCTGCGATGCACCCTTCCTGCCGATCGATCTGGTCGACCGGCTTGGCGAGGCGGTGGCTGCCGGGGCCGATATCGCCTGCGCGGCATCGGACGGGCGCAGCCATCCGGTCTTCGGCCTTTGGCCCGTCACGCTGCGCGCCGATCTCAGACGGGCCCTGGTCGAGGAAGGCATCCGCAAGGTCGATGTCTGGACGGCGCGCTACCGGATTGCCGAGGTCGAATTCCCGACGCGGCCCGTCGATCCGTTCTTCAACGCCAACCGTCCCGAAGACTTGGCTGAGGCGGAGAGGCTGCTCGCTTCGGCGTCGTGAGCGGGATCAATTTCCCCGGCCGAGTGCCTCTATCACCTCGGCGAAGTCGTTCTGGCGCGCGACGCCGATCGCGGTCAGGCCGTCGCGGGAGGCGATTCCGGGATCGGCGCCGGCTCCCAGCAGCAGGCGCACCATGGGGGCATCGCCCCGGGCCGCGGCGAGGATCAGCGCCGTCGCGCCGCTGCGGCGCGCCTTCGCGTTCACGTCCGCGCCGGCCCGAAGCAGCCGCTCCGCCGTCAGCAGCGCCCCATTGCTGCTGGCCAGCATCAGCGGGGTGTGGCCGCCGCCGGCAGGCCGGTTCGGATCGGCCCCCCGGGACAGCAGCAGGTCGACGACCTCGGTCCGCCCGGCGGAGGCGGCAATGCCCAGCGCGGTCGATCCGTCGCTGGCACGCACCTCCAGCTTCGCGCCTTCGTCCAGCAACAGCCGCACGACCGGCAGATTGCCGGCGCCGCTGGCGGCCATGAGCGCGGTCAGGCCATCCTTTCGCGCCTGATCCGTGTCGGCGCCCCGGACCAGCAGTTCGGCGACCGCCTCAGGCGCCGCCGGATCGCGGCTCGATGCCGCGAGGATCAGGGGGGTCGCGCCCGCGGCACGGTCGGTAGCATCGATCTCGGCGCCCGCTTCGGCCAGCGCGGCGAGCGCGTCGACATTGGCCAGCATCGCCGCGATCATCAGCGGGGAATAGCCGCTGCTGCGTTCGCGCCGCTCCGGATTCGCGCCGGCATCCAGCAGCAGCCGGAGTGCCGTGACTTGGTCCAGCGCCACGGCCTCCATGAGCGGGGTCCAGCCTTCGGGCGAGGGGGTGTCCGGGTCGGCCCCCGCGGCCAAGAGAACCGCCATGGTTTCCAGCTCTCCCGTTTCGGTCGCCATCAGCAGCGCCGTACGCCCGCCTCGCGGCTCGCGGGCGTCGGGATCGGCGCCCCGGGCAAGGGCGAAGGCGACGATGTCGGCCCGTCCCTCCTGGGCGGCCAGGACCATGATCTGTTCTTCGATGACCGACGCCGCCGAAGACGGCCCTGGCAGCCTCCAGCCCGCGCCGGCGCACCCCGACAGGAGGATCGTTCCGGCGATGGCGGCCATCAGGGCGCAAGCGCCACGGCGGGCAAGCGTGCGGCCGGCTGGCCGGACGAACCCCAGTGTGACTCGGCGGGCACGGCGCAAGGGCTTGGTCTCCACGGGGCCGGGCGGGAGGGCATCAGTTCATCAGAGTAACCTAGTGCCCATGCGGCTCGACCGGAAGAGCAACGAGCATTCTGTCTGAGGGTGCCGTACCGTCGTGGCCGGTCCGGCAGAGCGGCGTCGGGAGCGGGATTTCCGGCCGCCCGGGGACTGAAATTTTTTGAAAAGGTTTGTGAGTTTATATCTCTACTCAATCGATGTAGTTTTTCGGAAACGGGGGCGCCCAATTCGGACCGATCCCGGCGCTCCGGAAAACAACGGCCTGACCATCATGCTCTCGCAAAAAGCCAAGTACGCTCTCCGGGCCCTGCTGGTGCTGGCCGAGGACGAGCCGGGCCGTTGCCACCTGATCGCCGATATCGCGACGCGGCAAAGGATGCCGCAGAAGTTTCTCGAACAGATCCTGCTCGAGCTGAAGCGCCACGGGCTGGTTGCCTCCAAGCGCGGCAAGAACGGCGGCTACCGTCTGCTCAAAGCCCCCTCCGCGATCACTTTCGGTGAGGTGATCCGGATCGTCGACGGCCCGCTCGCGCCCCTCGCTTGCCTCAGCAAGACTGCCTATCAGCGGTGCGAAGACTGCGATGACGAGGCGACATGCGCGATCCGCCGCGTCTTTGCAGTGACGCATGAGGCGACGGTCGGCGTGCTCGACCGGACGACCCTGGCGGCTGCGATGGCCGGGGATGCCCGCATCGCGCGGCTGGTGATCCAGAACGTCGCCTGACGCCGGCGCGGCTTCGTCCGCAATCGGCCATCGGCCGGGTTTCACGGGGAACCGTTCAGCCGGGCGGCCACGGGGTTGCTGCATAACGGTCCGTGGCGGCGACGATGCGTTCGTTCATCCCGGTGTCGCGCGCGTCGTGCCCGGCACCGGCGACCAGAACCAGCTCGCTGCCGGGCCAGTGCCGGCTTAGCCGCCATGCGGTGACGACCGGCGTTCCGACATCCAGGCGCACGTGGATCAGGGTGCCGGGAATCCCGGAAAGCCGGCCGGCGTTGCGCAGGAGGCATCCATCCTCCAGCCAGGCGCAATGGCGCCAGTAATGGGTGACGAGCCGGGCGAATCCCAGACGGAACTTCGCGTCACGGTATCGGGGATGCGGCTTGTGGTTCGGATGGGTGGCGACGAGTGCCATCTCCCAGTCGCACCAGTCGCGTGCCGCTCTCTCGTGGATTGCGGAATCCGGGTTCATGAGCAGATGGTGGTAGGCATCGACAAGGCTCGATTCCCGCTCCCCCGCCGGAACGCCGTCGCGAAAGCGCGCCCAGGCTTCGGGGAAGAAGATGCCGACGCCCCGGGTGATCCAGTCGACCTCCCAGGCCGTGGTCGTCGCGATGCTGAACAGCACCATTTCGGTAACCCGATCCGGATGGAGCTCGGCATAGGCAAGCGCGAGCGTCGATCCCCACGAACCGCCGAGGACCATCCACCGGTCGATGCCCAGATGCTTCCTGAGACGTTCGATGTCGGCGACCAGATGGACGGTCGTGTTCGCGGAAAGGTCTATGGCGGGCTCGCTGGCGTGCGGCGTGCTTCTCCCGGCGCCGCGTTGATCGAAGAGGACGATCCGGTAGATTTCCGGATTGAATTGGCGCCGCGCGGTCGGCGTGCATCCCGAACCCGGTCCGCCATGGAGAACGAGCGCGGGCTTGCCCGACGGATTGCCGCAGGTTTCCCAGTAGAGCCGATGGCCGTCGCCGACATCGAGGAATCCGGTACGGTAAGGATCGATGGGCGGATAAAGGTCGGCCATCTGCTCAGGCGCCCACTGGCGGTTCCGGGTGCCGTATCTCGAAACTTGCTCCCTCGTCAACGGCATCGGGCGCCTTGCTTTCCCTTGATCTTTTCCCCGGGACGCCGCCCCGTCGCCCCGGCCGAGTGATCCTTCCGGAATATTTTTCTGTTGATTCTTGAGTAACTG
>JAJUFW010000312.1 GCA_029263555.1 Alphaproteobacteria bacterium | reverse complement strand
GGATGACCGAAATAGGCTTCGACCACGATGCCTTCGATCCAGGCGGGTGAGGAAAGATCATACCGCCCGTCGAACCCGTGATGGGCACGCGCGCCGCCGGCAAGGACGAAAACCAGGCCCAGTGCCGGCCCGATCGATATTTCCAGGAACGCCCCGAATGCCGATGCTGCCGACGCCCGAAGGCCGATGAAGCTCATCGTCCTCTTCTTCCTGCCGA
This sequence comes from Alphaproteobacteria bacterium, assembly GCA_029263555.1. Taxonomy (GTDB): domain Bacteria; phylum Pseudomonadota; class Alphaproteobacteria; order DSM-16000; family Inquilinaceae; genus JAJUFW01. Next base: position 4,171 of record JAJUFW010000312.1, on the reverse strand, counting down.
GCCTAGAGGTGATCCACCAGGGGAAGGCTGCGGACCCTCCGGCCGCGAGCGGCGAAGAGCGCATTGGCCAGCGCCGGTGCAACTGGCGGGACGCCCGGTTCCCCGACCCCGCCCAGCGGCGAGCCGGTCTCGACGATGCTCACCGCCACGTCGGGGACCTCGTCGATGCGCAGTAGCGGGTAGTCGTAGAAGTTCGACTGCTCGGCCCGTCCGTCGCGGATCGTGACCTTCTGCCTCAAGGCCGCCCCGAGCGCGTCGATCACGGCGCCTTGGATCTGAGCCTCGACCTGGCCGGGATTGATGGCGCGCCCGCAATCGATCGCCGCATGGACCCGCTCGACGACGAGTCCGCGGTCCCCGACCCGGGCCTCGACGACCTGGGCTACGTAGAAGCCGTAGCTCTCGACCACCGCCAGTCCGCGCGTCCCCCCCGCAGGCGCCGGTTCCTGCCACCGCGCCATTTCGGCTACGCGGTCGAGGACGGCGAGCATCCGCGTCTGCCCCTCGCAATGGCTCCGGCGGAACTCCAAAGGATCCCGGCCGGCGGCCGCGGCACACTCGTCCATGAAGCTTTCGAAGAAGAAGCCGTTGAAGGAGTGGGAGATCGAACGCCACGGGCAGAGCGGAATCGGCAGGTCGACAACCGCATGCTCCACGACGAAGTTCGAAATGACGTAGCGCATGTCGGACAGGCCGCCGAGCGAGAACGGATCGAAATTGGCGACATTGCCCGTCGCCTGGGCGAGGCGCTCGGGATCGAAGCCATAAGCCCGGCCCATCTGCGGGCCTGCAAGGCGGATGCGCATCGCGGTAATGTTTCCGGAATCGTCCAGGACAGCGCGGAACCGGCACATCATCGTCTGCCGGTACTGGCCCTGCTGGACGTCGTCCTCCCATGCCCAGAGCACCTTCACGGGGCGCCCGCCGACGGCACGGCTGGCAATCGCTGCCTGCAGCGCAATCTCGCCATGGGTCTTGCGGCCGAAGCCGCCGCCCAGATAGGTGCTGTTGATGAAGAGACGATCCGCCGGGATCCGCAAGCCGCGCTCGAGCGTCATCCTGACCACGTCGTGGCCCTGCGTACCTATCCAGAGTTCCGTGCGTTCCTCGGTGGATTCGGCGGTGCAGTTGATCGGCTCCATGCTGACATGGGTCAGCAGCGGCACCGAGTATTCGGCCTCGACGATCCTGCCTTCCGAAGACAGCGTGGATGCCGCGTCGCCGCGAAGTGTCGTCACCGGAACATCCGTCCGGTCGAGCGCCTCGCGCAGCATTCCGTCGATAGCTTCGGAAGAGAGATTGTCCGCCGGTGTTTCGGTGAACGTGATGCCAAGCGCGTCGGCCGCCTGCTTGGCCTGCCACCAGGACTCCGCCACCACGACCGCGCCGCGGGGCACCCGTGCGACGGTAACGACGCCCGGCATGCCGGCGACGCTGCTTTCGTCGAGAGACGCGACATCGGCGGAGAAGACCGGGGCGAGCCGCACCGCACCGTAGAGCAGGCCCTCGCGCGTCACATCTATCGAAAAGACGGCGCGGCCGGTCACCTTTGCAGGCGTGTCGAGACGCGGTACCGGGCGTCCGGTGAGCGTTCGCTCGACCTCGGGACGAAGCGCAGGCTCCTCCGGCACCGGCAGCGCCATCGCGTCCTCGACAAGTTCACCGAAGGACAGTCGCCGACCGGTTTCGGCGTGGACGACGAAACCGCCCTCGGCACGCAATTCCACGGGCTCTGCCCCGAGGCGGCCGGCGGCCGCCTGTATCAGCATTTCCCGCGCCTGCGCGGCGGCGCGTCTCAGGGGATCGTGCCAGAACCGGATCCCGAACGAACCGACCGAGCGCATCTGGCCGATGAACGGAATCCGGTAGACCGGCGCCGGCTGCTTCGGCATGTCGACGACGATGCTGGCCCAGTCGGCGCCCAGCTCCTCGGCGAGGATCTGCGCCTGGCCGGTATGGGTGCCCTGCCCCATCTCGCAGGTGGGCAGAAGGAAAGTCACCTGTCCGCTCGTGTCGATGCAAATGAAGGATTGCGGGTCGGGTGCCCCGCCCGTTTCCTGCGCCAGGGCGGGCAGCAGCCGGAGCGGGACCACCAGCGCGGCCCCGGCCGTTGCCGAAGCGCTCGCCAGGAACGATCTGCGTGTGAGGGAAAGCGTTCGCCGCTTCATCTTTCGACCCTCCGCGTTGAAACGGGTTATGGTGACGTGCCCGTCAGGACAGCTCGGCCGCGCGGTGGATGGCCGCGCGTATGCGCATATAGGTGCCGCAGCGGCACAGATTGCCGCTCATGGCCTCGTCGATCTGCGCGTCTGTAGGGGCCGGATTCCGCGCCAGGAGTGCCGTGGCGCTCATGATCTGCCCTGCCTGGCAGTAGCCGCATTGGGGCACGTCCAACTCCGCCCAGGCGCGCTGGACAGGATGGGAACCATCCTCCGACAGGCCTTCGATGGTCGTGACGGACCGGCCCTCGGCCTCCGCCAAAGGCACGATGCAGGACCTCACCGGCTCCCCGTCGATATGCAAGGTGCACGCGCCGCACAGGGCGGCGCCGCAACCGAACTTGGTGCCCGTCAATCCCCGGGTGTCGCGGATGACCCAGAGCAATGGCGTGGAAGGATCGTCATGAACGGTGACGTCCCGGCCGTTCAGGCTGAAGCTGGTCATGCTGGCGCTCCTTGCTTGCCGCTACACGACGGGAGTATCGTGAGCGCGCTTCCTGCAAGGAAGTAGACACCTGAACGATACGTACACACCGCCGGGAAAGTTATGGCCGACGACGACACCAGCCCCTTCACGCAAGAGGAGATCGCCCGGGCGCAGTCCTACAGGGTAAGGGACTACCCCGAGGGGACCTCTCCCGAAGTCGACGCGCTGGTGAAGGACATCATCACCGGCTTCGCCGACAAATGGACCTTCGTCATCCTGGACGTGCTGTGGGACAAGGGTACACTGCGCTTCTCCGAAATCTGGCGGGAGGTGCCGGAGATCAGCCAGAAGATGCTGACCCAGACGCTGCGGCGCATGGAACGCGACGGGCTGGTGATCCGGACCCTCTACCCCTCTGTTCCGCCGAAAGTGGAGTACCGGCTGTCGGCCCTGGGCCTGAGCCTGGGCGCGGCCTTCTGCAACATCTGGGTCTGGGCGATCGAGAACCTCGATGACGTGCGCAAGGCCCGGGAAAGGTTCGACTCCCGGGACGCGTAGCCGCGATTCTTCCGGACCCTGCCCCGGCGAAGGCCGCCGGCCGAGGCCATGGCCCGATGTTCGACGCGACGAAACTTAGCCGTTGATCTAACTGTTCGGCGAGGGTATGGTTAGCCACATGGAAAACAATTGCGCCGCATTGGATTCCGTCTTCCACGCACTTGCCGACCCGACCCGGAGAGCCGTCATCCAGCAGCTCGGGAAAGGATCGGCGACGGTGAGCGAACTGGCCAAGCCGTTCAATATGGCTTTGCCGTCCTTCATGAAACACATCGGGGTGCTTGAGGCATCGGGCCTGATCGCCTCCAGGAAGATCGGCCGCGTCCGAACCTGCACGCTCAACCCCGGGAAGCTGTCCGCCGCCGAACGATGGTTCGGTGAGCAGCGCGCGCTTTGGGAAAGCCGATACGAAAACCTCGACAACCTTTTGACGGAACTGAGTGGGAACGAAAGATGAAAGCCGACCTGCAATTCGACTTCCTCGTCGACAAGGAAAACAACACCCTGACGGTCAGGAGAGAGTTTGCCGCAAGACGGCAACTGGTCTGGGATTGCCATACGAAAAGCGAGCTGCTCGATCGATGGTTCGCGCCCAAGCCGCTCACGACGAGGACCAAGTTCATGGATTTCAGGGAAGGCGGCCATTGGCACTACGCAATGGTCGATCCAGACGGCCAGGAGTATTGGGGGCGCTTCGATTACCAGACCATCAGCCCGATCGACAGTTACACGGCCCTCGATGGATTCTGCGACGAATCCGGCACGCTGAATCCGGAGCTGCCCCGGTCGAACTGGGACGTTACGTTTACCGACGCCGCCGATCTCCGGACCCTCGTGCAGACGATTGTTTCCTACAAGTCGGCCGACGATCTTCAAAAGGTCATCGACATGGGCATGGAAGAAGGCATGACCTCCACCCTGGAACGCCTGGATGAACTGCTCGAAGCCCTCGACGATCAGGGGAAAT
>JAJUFW010000632.1 GCA_029263555.1 Alphaproteobacteria bacterium | reverse complement strand
GCGGATTCGAGTTGTCGATGACATGGGTCTTCAGGGCGCCGACCCAGGCGACCGCCGTCGGATGGCTGGACGACATCGTCAGTCGGACGGTTTCGGCAGCCTGGACGGACAGCGCGGCCAGGCCGATCGACATCCCCAACGACAGGGCAATGCACTTCTTCATTGCTTTCTCCCCCGGAAGCGCCCTTTGCCGCGTTGTTTAGCGGCCGGGACGTTAGCGTTCCACAAGTTCCGCAGCGTCACGCGCAGCATCATCGTTCATCCGGCCCCCGGCCGGACCTGCCCCTCCCGGCCGGATCCGCCGGAAGGGGCAAGAACATCCAAGGACGCGGCGTCCTCCTTCATCCGCAAGCTCCCGGCGATGGCCCCTCCGGTGCTGCCAGGGCGACCCGAGCCAGCTTCGTCGCCCTCACGATGCGATGAGGATCCGTCATTTCGCGCAAAACCGGTCGGTTCCGGATGAAGCGGTCCGGGATCGACGCTACTCCTCGACCTCCAGGCCGGTTTTCACATCCTTGTTCTCGCTAACAAGGCGCATCCCGGCCCCCAGCGCCTGAGTCTCCAGCAGGGTGGCGAAGTCCTTCTGCAGGTACTCCGCCGCGTCCGGACGCGCCGAGGCCACGCCGTAGTGGAACTGCAGCGCCTCGCGCGTTGCCGCGGTCACCGGCATCGGGACGTGAAGCTCCCGGGCGGCGCTCAGCCCCAGGTCCAGATCCTTCTTAAGCAGCGCGACCGTGAAGGTCGTCGTCCAGTCCAGGTTGACGATCGCCGGGGTCTTGTACCGGGTGAAGATCGACCCCATCACGCTGTTGTTGATGAAGTCCATGAAGGCGTGGCGCGGGACGCCAGCCTTTTCCGCCAGGACCACGATCTCCGCCAGATTCTGGATGACCACGCCCAGCAGGACGTTGTGGGCGATCTTGCAGAAGCGCGCCAGGTCGCCCTCGCCGACATAGGCGACGCCGTTCCCGGCGATCGTGTCGAGATAGGGCTTCACCTTGTCGTAGACGTCCTTCGGACCGGACACGACCTGGCTCAGCTTGCCCGCCTTTACGCATTTGCCGTTGCCGCTGACGGGGGCACACAGGAATTCGGAGCCGAGCGCCTTGATCCGTTCCCTGATCTTCGCGGAGTCATCGACGCCGATCGACGAGCAGTCGACGAAGATCTTGGGAACCGGGCCGTTCCCCGGATTGGCCACGCCTTCCGGGCCGAAATAGACCTGCTCCAGGTCGGCCCCGGTCGAGACCATGGTGAACAGGACGTCGACATCCGCGAGCTCGGCGGGCGCGTCCACCACCTTCGCTCCCTTCTCGGTCAGGGGCTCGGCCTTGGACCGCGTCCGGTTCCAGACGCTGAGATCGAAGCCGGCCTTGGCCAAGCGTTCGGCCATCGGATAGCCCATGCGGCCAAGCCCGATCCAGCCGAGCCTGTGTCTGCCCTGTTCCATCGGTATACCTCCTTGATTTCCTTGGCCCCTGGGCCAGTGTCTGTCGTGCCGGCAGGCCGGCCCGCCTCCTTGAATGCGATCAGGCGAACTCCGCAGCCCAGTCGCGGGTCTCCAGGATCGACTTGAGCCGGCCGAGGAACGCGGCCGAATAGGCGCCGTCGAAAGCCCGGTGGTCGAAGCTCTGCGCGACGACACCGACCGGATGGACGGCAATCGCATCCCCTTCCGCCCCTTCGACGACGACGGGACGCTTCCGAACCGCATCGGTGGAGAGGATGGCGACCTGGGGCGGGTTGACGATCGGGGCCGTGAACAGGGTCCCGAACGCCCCGTTGTTCGAGATCGTATAGGTGCCGCCGGCAAGATCGTCGGGCGTAAGCCGCCCGTCGCGCGCCTTTTCGACCTGCCGGGCGATCGCCCTGGCGAGGCCGGGCAGCGTCAGCTCGTCGGCATGGCGCACGACCGGGACGACCAGCCCCTCATGGGAAAGGTCGACCGCGATGCCGAGATGGATTTCGGCCGAGACGGCAAGCCCGTCGTCCTCGAGCCTGCTGTTGACCAGCGGGAACTCCGCGATCGCCAGGCAGACCGCCCGGGCGATGAAGGGAAGATAGGTGAGCGACACCCCATGGCGCTCGCGGAAAGCGTCCTTGCGGGCCAGCCGGACCCGGTCGACCG
>JAJUFW010000172.1 GCA_029263555.1 Alphaproteobacteria bacterium | reverse complement strand
GCAGCCAGAAGAACATGTGCCGGTCGCCGATGAACCGATAGCGGGAGAAGGCATAGGCCGCCGGGAGCGCGACCAGCAGCGAGATCACCGTGTTCAGAATGACATAGGTGATCGAGTTCACGTATCCCGAATACCAGGCGGGATCGACGAAGATCCTGAAATAGTTGTCCAGGCTGGGCTCGACGGGCAGCAGGCTGAAGCGGCCGAGGATGTTCTCGGTCGTCTGCAAGGACATCTTCACGAGCCAGTAGATCGGCAGCAGGACGAAAGCGAAATAGATGACGAGGCCGATCGTGCGCTTGCGGATCCTCATCTATCGCCCCCTTCCCCGATCCGGGTGATCGCCGTGTAGAACAGCCACGAGAACAGGAGAATGATCAGGAAGTAGATGATCGAGAACGCGGCCGCCGGCCCGACATCGAAGCGCCCGACGGCGATCGTCGTCAGGAACTGGCTGAGGAAGGTCGTAGCATTGCCCGGCCCGCCGCCGGTCAGGACGAAGGGCTCGGTATAGATCATGAAGCTGTCCATGAAGCGGAGCAGGACCGCGATCGTCAGCACCCCGCGCATCTTCGGAAGCTGGATGTAGCGGAAGATCGCCCAGGCGGACGCCCCGTCGATCTTGGCCGCCTGATAGAAGGCGTCGGGTATCGCACGAAGGCCGGCATAGCACAGCAGCGCCACCAGCGGCGTCCAGTGCCACACATCCATGACGACCACGGTGACCCACGCGTCGAAGGCGTCGGCCGTGTAGTTGTAGTCGATGCCAAGGCCGTTGATGGCACGGCCGGCAAGACCGATGTCCGGCCGAGCGAAAATCTGCCAGATGGTGCCGACCACGTTCCATGGGATGAGCAACGGCAGCGCCAGGATCACCAGCGACACCGATACGCCCCAACCCCGGATCGGCAGCGCGAGCGCGATCGCGATGCCGAGCGGCAGCTCGATCACCAGAATGGTCAGGGAGAAGATAACCTGCCGGATCAGCGCGTCGTGAAGCCGCTCATTGGTGAGCGTTTCCCGGAACCATTCTGCGCCGACGAAGAAGCGCTGCCCGGGCCCGAAGATGTCCTGGACCGAATAGTTGACGACGGTCATCAGCGGAATGATTGCGCTGAACGCGACGATCAGAACGACCGGCAGGACCAGCAGCCACGCCTTGTTGTTCTCCGGTCTGTCCATCCATCGAGCCCCTATGCCAGCAGCCGGTTTCCGAGATAGAGCTTGATCCGATCGGGCGGGAAACGCAGATGAGCGCGGCTCCCCGGGACGGGAAAGCCCTCCGGCAGCTTCACCTTGAGCGCATGCGTCCCCAGGACGACGTCGGCGATCTGGAAATTACCGAGATCCTCGACCGCCCGGACCGCGGCCGGCACTGCTCCGGGGGTCGGGCCGTCCACCAGCTCCAGGAACTCCGGCCGGATTCCGAGCTTGAGGTCCTGCGCGCCCTCCGGCAGCCGACGGACGCCGCCATTGCCGATCCCGATCCTGACGTCCCCGACGGCGACGCCGTCACCCTCCGGACGGCAAGGAAGGAAGTTCATTCCGGGGCTGCCGATGAAATAGCCGACGAAGAGGTGCTTGGGATTCTCGAACAGCTCGCGGGGGGTGCCGACCTGCAGCACCTCGCCCTCGTACATGACGACGATCTGCTGGGCGAAGGTCAGCGCTTCGTTCTGGTCGTGGGTGACATAGATCAGCGTCCTGCGGAACCGTTCGTGGATCTCCTTGAGCTTGCGCCGCAGCAGCCATTTGAGGTGCGGGTCGATGACGGTGAGCGGCTCGTCGAGCAGGATCGCCGAGACGTCGCTCCGCACCAGGCCGCGGCCCAGCGAGATCTTCTGCTTGGCGTCCGCATCCAACCTGTGGGCCGGCCTGTGGAGATCGGCCGTGAGGTCCAGCATCTCGGCCACCTCCGCGACCCGCGCCCGGATCGTCCCGGCATCGATGCCGCGATTGCGCAGCGGAAAGGCCAGGTTGTCGGCGACGGTCATCGTGTCGTAGACGACCGGGAACTGGAACACCTGCGCGATGTTTCGCTCGCGCGTCGGAAGCGCCGTCACGTCCCGTCCGTCGAAGGCGATCCGCCCCTGCGTCGGTGTCACCAGCCCGGAGATGACGTTGAGCAGGGTGGTCTTGCCGCAGCCCGACGGGCCGAGAAGCGCGTAGGCGCCTCCGTCCTCCCAGGACTGGTCCATCGGGTGCAGGGCAAAATCCGAAGGCTCGCCCGGGTTCGCCCTGTAGCTGTGAGCGACGCGGTGGAGCGTGATGCGCGCCAACGTCTCCTCCTTACCTTTCCAGGACGACGGAGCGGCGGCCGTCGGGCGCGGCCAGGAGGCGGCCCGCGCCCTCCGCCTCGAAGACGAAAAGGCGCGACGGGTCGACGTAGAGCGTCACCGGCTGCCCCAGGCGAAGCGTATGAACCCCCTCCTGCTGGGCGACGATCTGCGCGCCTGCATAGGTCACATGGATGAAGGTTTCGGAACCGCTGATCTCCGCAAGATCGACGACCGCACCGAACGCGGCCTCGCCCCCGGACGATTTCATCAAGGTCAGATGACTGGATCGGACGCCGAAGCGATAGGAGCCGGGACCCAGTTGGGCCATGTGGCCACGCAACGGGAACCGCAGGTCGGGACCGATCACGGCTTCGCCATCGGCGACGACGCCGGTGAGCAGATTGATCGGCGGGTCGCTGAAGACCCGTCCCACATCGACCGACGCGGGGTTCCGGAAGACCTCGATGGTCGGCCCGACCTGAAGTAGGCGCCCGCAGTCCAGCACGACGACGTGCCCTCCAAGCAGCAGGGCCTCGAGCGGTTCCGTCGTCGCGTAGACGACGGTCGCCCGCCGCCGCTCGAAGATCTGGCGGAGCTCGACGCGCAGCTCTTCCCGGAGCTTGTAGTCCAGGTTCACCAGCGGCTCGTCCAGAAGGAGGAGGTCCGCTTCCTTGACCAGCGCCCGGGCGATGGCCGTTCGCTGCTGCTGACCGCCGCTGAGCTGCGACGGCAGGCGGTCCAGAAGCCGATCAATCCGCAGCGCGGCGGCGGCCTCGCGGACCTTGCGGTCGATCCCAGCCCGATCCATCCCGGCCCGGCGCAAAGGAGACGCGATGTTCTCGTAGACCGTGAAAGACGGGTAGTTGATGAACTCCTGATAGACCATGGCGACGTTCCGCCGCCGCGCCGGGACGTTCGTCACATCCCGGTCGCCGGCGAGGATCCGGCCCGTCGTCGGCCGGTCGAGCCCCGCCAGAAGGCGAAGAACCGACGTCTTCCCCGCAAGCGTCGGACCGAGCAGCACGTTCAGGCCACCCGGGACCAGATCGAAGGTCATCGGAAAGAGGTGGGTAGCACCCCCGGCCTCCTTGCCGACCGCGTCGAGGCGATAGCTCACGGGACCACCGCTCTCACCCGCCGGACCGGCGGATCCCGCCTCGCGGTCGGATACCGATCGCCCGTCCCGGCCGCGTCCAGGGCTGCCGCCTGCCAGGATACGGCCCGGCCCGTCCGGCATTCCAGACCCGTTCCTACCGACGTCACGACCGGACACCTCGCGCCCAAGCCTCATGGACCCTCCGGCAGAGGGCGCGCACCAGGCATATCGAACGGGACCGCCATGTTCGCGATCAAGACGTCCTCCCCGCTCCGGGATCTGCTGCCCCGTGTGTTCCGCAATAAACGCTATCGGTAGACGCAACAATCGTAAAGGGAAATGTCCGGATCGTTACCCGGCGAACCCGGCACCCCGCCTCCGCATCGCCGCTTCCCAACGGCCCGCGGCCGGGCGAGCCGTGTTCCGATTGACGGCGCGATCGGTTATGCCGCGTGATTGTCGAAACGCCCCAGAGGAACCGGCAGAGATGACCGACTTTCCCGAACGTCCCCCGCTCTACTATGGCAGCTATCTGAAGCTGGACCGGCTGCTGTCCTGCCAGGAAATGGAGAGCGCGAAGCTGGGCCGGCCCGCCCATGACGAAATGCTGTTCATCGTCGTCCACCAGGCCTACGAGCTGTGGTTCAAGCAGATCCTGTTCGAACTGGACGCGGTCCAGGAGATCTTCGCCTCCCAGCCGGTCCACGACCGGGATGTCGGGCGCGCCAGCCGCGCGCTCGGCCGGGTGCAGGAGATCCTGAAGCTGCTGGTCCATCAGGTCGACGTGCTCGAGACGATGACGCCGCTAGACTTTCTCGACTTCCGGGAACTGCTCTACCCGGCCTCCGGCTTCCAGAGCACCCAATTCCGGGAAATCGAGACCCGGCTGGGGCTGCGTCGCGACGACCGCCTGCCCTTCGACCGGATGGCGTTCGATCAGCGCCTGTCGGAAGCGGATCGACGGAAGCTCGAGGCCGTCGAATGCCGGCCGTCCCTCTCCGACCAGGTGGAAGCCTGGCTGGAGCGCACGCCTTTCGTCGATTTCGGCGGCTACCGCTTCCAGGAGACCTATCGCGCGGCGGTCAGCCGGATGCTGGGACGCGACATCGCCTATATCGAACGCAACCAGGCGATTTCCGAGGAGGAACGGCAGACCGAGCTGAAGCGGCTCGCCTCCGCGCGCGAGCGCTTCGACGCGATCTTCGACGCGGCCCGGCACCGGGAGCTGCATGCCCGCGGCGTCTGGCGCCTGTCGCTGCGCGCCCTTCAGGCCGCGCTGTTCATCAATCTCTACCGGGACGAACCGGCCCTGCAGGTCCCGTTCAACCTGCTCTCACGCCTGATGGACATCGACGAGACGATGACCACCTGGCGCTACCGGCATGCCCAGATGGTCCAGCGGATGATCGGGCTGAAGCTCGGCACCGGCGGGTCCAGCGGGCACGACTATCTGAAGGCGGCGGCGGAACGCCACCGGGTGTTCGGCGATCTCTTCGCCCTGTCCACCTTCCTGATCCCGCGCTCGACCCTGCCCGACCTGCCGGACCCGGTGCGCCGGGCCATGGCCTTCACCTATGCGGCGGAACAGGTGTGACGCCATGGAGGTCAGCTACAAGCCCCATTTCCGCCGGTTCATCGAGGCCGCCCCGGACCGGATCCACCTGGCGGCACACAGCCATCACTACTGGCCCGACGTGAGTTTTGAGGCGCAGCAGCGATGCTGGCTGGATGCGGCCCGCCTGGCCGACGCGAAATGGGAGATGATCTTCGACGAGATGTGGCCGAAGGCGCAGAGCCATGTCGCCCGGATCCTGAACCTGAGCGATCCGGGAACCGTCGTCTTCGCCCCCAATACCCACGAGCTGTTGCTCCGGATCCTGTCCTGCCTGCCCGTGGGCCGACCGGCGCGGGTGCTGACCACGGATTCCGAATTCCATTCCTTCAGCCGGCAGATCGCCCGCCTGGAGGAAGAAGGGCTGGCCGCCACCGAACGGGTCTCGACGCGTCCGTTCGACAGCTTTGCCGACCGCTTCGGCGAGGCCGCCCGGCGCGGCGGGCACGATCTCGTGTTCCTGAGCCAGGTCTTCTTCAATTCCGGATACGCGGTGCCCGACCTCGCAGGACTGATCGCCGCCGTTCCCGATCCGGACACGCTCATCGTGATCGACGGCTATCATGGCTTCATGTCCCTGCCGACGGATCTTCGCCCGGTCGAGAACCGGGTCTTCTACGTCGCCGGCGGCTACAAATACGCCATGAGCGGCGAAGGCGCCTGCTTCCTTCACGTTCCTCCGGGCTATGGGGACCGCCCGCGCAACACCGGCTGGTACGCGGCCTTCGGCGCCCTGTCGGCGCCTCAGGGCAGCGTCGCCTACGCGCCGGGGGGCGCCCGGTTCATGGGATCGACCTTCGACCCGACGGCGCTCTACCGCTTCAACGCGGTCATGGATTGGCTGCAGGCGCTCGGCCTTGACCCCGCCGCGATCCGCGCCCGGACCCGGTCCTTGCAGGAACGCTTCATGGCCGAACTCGCCGCCCGCCCCCGCATCCCCCTGAAGGCGGAACAGCTGCTGGTGCCGATCGACTGCCCGCACCGGGGCCAGTTCCTGACCTTCGAGACCGCGGAGGCGGAAGCGTTCCGCGAGCGGCTGATGGCCGCGGACATCGTGACCGACAACAGGGCGGACCGGCTTCGCTTCGGCTTCGCGCTCTACCACGATCCCGAGGACATGGCGGTCGCGGCGGACCGCATGGCCCGCATCCTGGCCGCCTGATGCGCCGCGCTCCCGGCCTCAAGTCGACGGCCTGATCCGGTCGGACGCGACCGTCCGCGCGGGTCGATCCGCCGGGACGGCCGGAGTCCCGTGATTGACCCTGCCCGGCGGGTCGCCTAGAGACGGGCGATGACGTTCCGGACCCCATCCCATCCGCCGGGTCGCGCCCGGACGGGGCGATACATTGCCTTCTGGAAGCCCTATGGGGTGTTGAGCCAGTTCACGCCCGAGGCGGGTCATCCGGCGCTCGACGGCTTTCGCCTGCCGAAGGGGGTCTACCCGGTCGGACGGCTGGACCGGGACAGCGAAGGTCTCTTGCTGCTGAGCGACGACGGGCGCTTCATCAAGCGCCTGCTGGAGCCCCGTTTCGGCCATCCCCGGCGCTACCTGGCGCAGGTCGAGAACGTGCCCGACGAGGCGGCGCTGGACGCGCTCCGCGCCGGCGTCGTCATCGGCGACTACCGGACGCG
>JAJUFW010000300.1 GCA_029263555.1 Alphaproteobacteria bacterium | reverse complement strand
GCCTCGGACGAGGAGATCGCGCGCCTGATGGACCAGCTTCGCGAGGCGCTCGACCGCTATCTCGAGGCGCTGGCCCAGCAGATGATGGAGCGAATGGCCCAGGGCGAGATGCCGCAGCCGGTTCCGGTCCCGCCCGAGAACATGCTGAGCCGCGAGCAGCTCCAAAAGATGCTGGACCAGATGCAGCAGCTTTCCGAATCGGGCGCGCGGGAGCAGGCCCGGCAGATGCTGTCGCAGCTTCAGGAAATGCTGGAGAACCTGCAGACCGGCATGATGGCCCAGCAGCAGCACCAGCAGCAGCAGGAGATGATGCAGCTGCTGGAGCAGCTTCAGGGCCTGACCCAGGCGCAGCGGCAGCTGCTGGACCAGACCTTCCAGGACGCGCAGCAGGGACAGCAGAATTCCGGTCCCGGCGACAGCCCGTCCAACTTCCCCGGCGAAGGCGCGCAGGTCCAGGAAGGGCTGCGGCGGGCGCTGGGTGACCTGATGCGGCGCATGGGCGAGATGACCGGCGACATCCCGACCCCGTTCGGCCGCGCCGAGCAGTCCATGCGCCGGTCGGAACAGGCGCTGCGGGAGGGACAGTCGGGTAATGCGGTACCGCCCCAGACCGACGCGCTGGACCAGCTTCAGCAGGGTCTTCAGGGCCTGGTCGATCAGGTGATGGAGCAGATGGCCCAGCAGGGCCCGGGCATGCCCAACCAGCCGACGCGGCAGACCGACAGGGGGCGCGATCCGCTGGGCCGCCCCATGCCGAACACGGGCGGCGCGGATGCCAACGACGTGCAGATTCCGGAGCAGGCGGACATCCAGCGGGCACGGCAGATCCTGGACGAGCTGCGTCGCCGGCTGGGCGAGCGCGACCGCCCGGCCCTGGAACTCGACTATTTCGAGCGGTTGCTGCGGCAGTTCTAGGCGGCGAAGAACGCCTCGAGCGCCGCGAAGGTCTCCTCCGGCGCCTCCTCGGCCAGGTAATGGCCGCAATCGAGCGAATGGCCGGATACGTCGGTCGCCCAGTCGCGCCAGATCCCGAGCACGTCGTACCATGCGTTGAGCGGGCCCCGTCCGCCCCAGAGCGCCAGGACCGGACAGGCGATCGGCCGCTGCCCGCGGTCCCGTTCGTCCAGCCGGCAGTCGATGCCCGCCCCCGCACGGTAGTCCTCGCACATCGCATGAATCATCGCCGGGTCGCGAAAGCACCGGAGATATTCGCCGAGCGCCTCCGGCGCGAACAGGTGACGTCGTCCTCTCAGGCAGTAATCGTCGCCCTGGGCCAGGATCATGCGCTCCGGCAGATCGAAGGGCTGTGCCAGGAAGAACCAGTGCCAGTAGCCGAGCGCGAAGGCCATATCGGCGCGCCGGAACGCCTCGCCTGTCGGCACGATGTCCAGGACCGCCAGCTTGGCCACCCGCTCCGGGTGATCGATCGCCATGCGGTAGGCGCAACGGCCGCCACGGTCGTGCCCGGCGACGAAGAAGCGGTCGAATCCCAGCCGGGTCATCACCTCGACCTGGTCACGGGCCATCGCCCTCTTGGAATAGGACTCGTGATCCGGTGTCGAGACCGGCTTGCTGCTGTCGCCGTATCCCCTGAGGTCGCTGGCCACGACGGTGAAGTGCCGGGCGAGGCAAGGCGCGATCCGGTGCCACATCGCATGGGTCTGGGGATTGCCGTGCAGGAGTAGGAGGGGCGGTCCGGCGCCGCCGTGCCGGACATGGATCTCGGCCTCGGAGGTCGCGATCCTGGAAACTGCGAATCCTTCGAACATCGCCGTCCGCCCCGCTGGTTCCCGCAGCCCAGGGAACGGGAGAGGACGAAGGACGGTTCCGGACGCCTGCCGGTCAGCGCCCTTTGAGGGCCTCCTCGGCCGCGTCCCGGATCTGGCGAAGGTTGAAGGGCTTCGAAATCACCCGGTGGATCAGGTTCTCGAGGCCGTAGGCCCGCTGCTTCTCGACGGCATAGCCGGTCATCATGAGGATCGCCGTACGCGGGTAGTCCTTTGCCACCTTCAGGGCCAGTTCGATCCCGTCCATCCCCGGCATGACGATGTCGGTGATCAACAGATCGAATTCGTCGCTGGACAGCTTCTCCAGAGCCGCCAGCCCGTCTTCGGCGATTTCCGCCTCGTAGCCGTGATGGCGCAGCGCCCGGGCGACGAATTCCCGCACCGCCGCCTCGTCGTCCACAATCAGGATGCGGATAGTCTTGCCGGTCATGAGCGCGACTCTCCGAATTTCGCGAACGGCACCGGCTCTAGGGCGCCGCCCTGATCACCAGCCGGGTCGCCGAATCCGGGACGTTGCGCTGGCTGGTCTCGAAGCGGGCCGTAGCACCGGGCTCCAGCATCGCCGGCTCGACGGTGAACGTCCAGGTCGATACCCGGTTGCCGTCGCCGTCCATCAGTTCGATCTGGAGCGGCGGGACCCGACGCTGGGTCTCGGACCGGTTCACGACGTCGCCCCGGACCCACACGACGGTGCCGCCGATCCCGTCCGTACGCTCGGTGCTGACATTGTCGAGCGAGAGCCCGGCGACCACCCGGTCGCCGGCCAGCGCATCGCCGGCCACATCGAGGCCCAACTTCTCGTACAGCTTGACCGCGGGAGGCCAGGCCCGGACGATTTCCGCCCGGCCCAGGTAACCGAACGCCAGGAGGATGCCGACCAGCACCAGCAGCAGCGACCAGCCGATCGCGACGCCGCGGCGGCGAGGCGCCGCCTCTGCGGGCGCAACGGCCGTCGAATCGCGCTCCGGCGGCAGCCGGCGCAGCTTCGGGGCGCCGAGCGGCTCCGTCGCGGCGGCGGCCGAAAGGGCGGCACCCGAACGCTCGGCCGGTTCCTGGAACCACTGGTGCCCGCAGCGCACGCACTTGACCTGCCGCCCGTTATGGCCCAGCGACTCCGGATCCACGGCATATCGGGTTGAGCAGGAAGAACAGGTGACGATCATGCGCGGAGCGACCCCGGTGGCTGCCGGTTGGTGGGCGATCTTATAAAATGCACCCTATGCATAGGCAAGGAAGCCCTAAATATTGATGAACGGAGGCGATTGGGCGATACCGGAAGCGCCGGCCCGCCGCATGCGGCGGCTGCATGGGGCGCCGCGGAACCGGACCGGTCTCGCAGAACTGAGGTCGCAGCCTTGATCCATTTCGAGAATGTCGGATTGCGATACGGCACCGGGCCGGAGGTGCTGCGCGACATCAGCTTCCATCTTCCCGCCGGGTCGTTCCGCTTCATCACCGGATCGAGCGGAGCCGGCAAGTCGTCGCTCATGCGCCTCCTGGCGCTTGCCCATCGGCCGTCCCGGGGTTTGATCAACATGTTCGGCCGGGACGTCGCGACCCTGCCCCGCGCGGATCTCCCGGCCCTGCGCCGGCGCATCGGCGTCGTCTTCCAAGACTTCCGCCTTCTGGATCACCTGACCGCGGTCGAGAACGTGGCCCTGCCGCTCCGGATCGCGGGTGTCAAGGATGCCGAGGTCCTGGACCATGTGCGGGAGCTGCTGCGCTGGGTCGGCCTGGGCGACGCGCTGGACGCCCGGCCGCCGACCCTCTCCGGCGGCGAGCAGCAGCGGATCGCGATCGCGCGGGCGGTCATCAACCGGCCTGAACTGCTGCTGGCGGACGAACCCACCGGCAATGTCGACGAGAAGATGGGCTGGCGCCTGATCCGCCTTCTGGAAGAGCTGAACCGGCTGGGCACCACGGTCGTGATCGCCACCCACAGCGAATCGCTGCTGCGCCAGTTCGACTATCCGATCCTCCACCTGGAGGACGGGGACCTGCATCAGGTCGCGCGACCGGCGGACGTGCTGCCGTGAGCCGGCGCAGGCGGAAGACAACCGCGCGTTCGCCGCTGCCGGTCGTCCCCTTCGGCCGGGGCGGGACGGACCGCTTCGTCCCCTGGATGATCGCGCCCATGGTCTATCTGGCGACGCTGGCGCTGATCACGGCGCTGGCGGTCGGGGCCATGGCCGAACGCTGGGAAGCCGGGCTGACCGGAACCATGACCGCCGAGATCCCGGCGTCACAGGACCCGGCCGACCGCGACCGACTGGTCGAAGCGGCGATCCGCGTGCTGGACGACTGGCCGGGCGGCGCCGCGGCGGCGCCGCGGGACGAAGGGCGGGGGGTAACCCTGCTGGAGCCCAGGGGGGGCCCCGAGGTGCCTGTGGGCGAGCGTCCGCTGCCGACCCTGATCGAGATCACGCTGGCGGAAGACGCCGCCGTCGAGACGCCGGCGCTGGCGGCCGCCCTCGACAGCGCCGCGCCCGGAACGGTGCTGGACGATCATGGCCGCTGGCGGGAGGATCTCCGCGCCATGGCGGGGACGATCCGCCTCGTTGCGCTGGTGCTCGTTTTCCTGATCGGCCTTGCGGCCGTCGCTGCGATCGTCTCGGTCTCCCGCGCAGGCTTTGCCATTCACGCCCCGGTCATCGATCTACTTCATGTCATGGGGGCGACGGACCGCTACATCGCCCGGCAATTCGAACGCCACGCCTTCCGGCTCGCCGCGCGGGGCGCCGCCGCCGGCCTGC
>JAJUFW010000648.1 GCA_029263555.1 Alphaproteobacteria bacterium | reverse complement strand
GGATTGCCGTCATCTACATCAGCCACCGCATGGAAGAGGTCTACCGGCTGGCCGACCGGTGCAGCGTGCTGCGCGACGGCGGCTATGTCGGCACCCTGGAGCGGAGCGAGCTTTCGGCGGCCCGGCTCGTCTCGATGATGGTGGGGCGGGACCTTTCCTCCTTCTACCGGAAGGAACACTACACGCCGAAGCGGGGCGAGGTCATCCTGTCGGTCCGGAACCTGGGCGACGGCGTCCGCGTGCACGACTGCTCGTTCGACGTCTACCGGGGCGAGGTCCTGGGAATAGCGGGCCTCGTCGGCTCCGGGCGGACGGAACTCGCCCGGCTCATATACGGCGCCGATCGCCGCATGACGGGCACGATCGCGCTCAATGGCCGGGAGATCCCGGTCGCTTCTCCGCGTGATGCGCTGGCCCAGGGGATCGCCTATCTGACGGAGGACCGGAAGGCGCTCGGCCTCTTCCTCGACATGTCCGTCGCCGAGAACATCAACATGAGCGTGATCGAACAGGATGCGAAGACGGGCGGCATCCGCGATTTCAGGGCGGCGGCGCGTCGGGCGGCTAAAGCTGCCGAGAGGCTCGCGATCCGCACCCAGAGCCTGTCGATCAATGCGGGCTCCCTTTCCGGGGGCAACCAGCAGAAGGTGCTGCTGGCCCGCCTTCTGGAGACCGCGCCGAAGGTCGTCATCCTGGACGAGCCGACCCGCGGCGTGGACGTGGGCGCCAAGTCGGAGATCTACCGGCTGATCGACGAGCTGGCGAAGCGGGACATCGCCGTCGTCATCATATCGAGCGAGCTGCCGGAGATCGTGGGCGTGGCGGACCGGGCGCTCGTCATGCGCGAGGGGCGGATCGCCGGCGAAGTGACGGCCAGCGCGGAGCGGCCGATCGATCAGGAGGCGGTGATGGCGCTGTCGACAGGGGCGGTCTCGGCCCAAGCGGCCGCCCCCGCCGCCTGAACCATGAACCAGGGACTGAGCAGACCCATGACCGATGCCGTCGCCCAGACCGTAAGGGACCGCCAGGTGAAGCTCCGCGTCATGATCACGGCGCTGGGCATGCTGCCGGTACTGGTGCTGCTCGCGATCGGGTTCGAGCTTCTGAGCGGCAGGTTCCTGACGCTCAACAATCTCTCGATCGTGATGCAACAGGCCTCGATCAACATCGTGCTCGCGGCCGGCATGACCTTCGTCATCCTGACGGGCGGCATCGACCTCTCCGTCGGTTCCATCCTGGCAGCCTCGGCCATGATCGCGGTAGTCGTGTCGCTGGTGCCGGATTTCGGCATGCTCGGCATCGCCGCCGCCCTGGCAATGGGGCTGGCCTGCGGGCTCGCCAATGGCGTGCTCGTCGCCTATCTGAAGCTGCCGCCTTTCATCGTGACCCTGGGATCGCTGACGGCAGTGCGCGGGCTCGCCCGGCTGCTCGGCGACGACACGACCGTCTTCAACCCGGCTCTGCCCTTCAGCTTCATCGGCAACGGAACCGTTCTCGGCGTGCCGTGGCTGGCTATCATCGCCATGTCGGTCGTGCTGCTCTCGTGGTTCATCCTGCGCCGGACGGTGCTCGGCACGTGGATCTACGCCGTCGGCGGCAACGTGGACGCGGCGCGCCTGACCGGGATCAAGGTTCCGGTGGTCCTGCTGTTCGTCTATGCGATCTCCGGGCTGCTCGCCGGGCTCGGCGGCGTCATGTCGGCCGCCCGGCTCTACGCGGCCAACGGGCTGCAGCTGGGGCAGGCCTATGAACTCGACGCGATCGCGGCCGTCATCCTGGGAGGGACGAGCTTCGTCGGCGGCGTGGGCTCGATCTGGGGCACCCTGATCGGGGCCCTGATCATCGCCGTGCTGTCCAATGGCCTGATCCTCGTCGGGGTCTCCGACATCTGGCAGTACATCATCAAGGGATTGGTAATCATCGCGGCCGTCGCGCTGGACCGGTACCGGCTCCAGGGCGGCAGCCGAACCTGACCGCTGCCGGGGGCGTCAACCGCCTCCGGCTACGGG
>JAJUFW010000286.1 GCA_029263555.1 Alphaproteobacteria bacterium | reverse complement strand
TCACCCGGCGATCGAGCACGATCCGGTCATCTTCGTACAGGTCGCGCTGGTGCAGGGAATGGCCGGGGAGATCGGCCCCCTTCTCGACCCCGCGGCCCCGGTCGGGGATCCGGCCAGGGCCGACACGGCCATCTTCTATTCGATCACGAACACCCAGAAGGGCCTGCGCGGCATTTCCTTCGGCAACTTCCTGCTGAAGCAGGTCATCGCCGACCTGCAGCAGACCCTGCCCAACCTGCGCTGCTTCGCCACCCTGTCCCCGATTCCGGACTTCGTTCCCTGGCTGCGCCGAGCCGCGGAGGAGCATGAGAGCGACACCTTGCGCGAAGCGGCGTCGACGGCCTTGACCGAACTGAGCCAGGTCGGCTGGCCGGACCGTCCGCCGGAATCGGAAGCGCTGAAGCTCAAGCTCCTGCAGCTCTGCGCCCACTATCTCGCCCGGGAGCGGTCGCGCGACCGGCCGCTCGACCGGGTTGCCCGATTCCACCTCGGCAATGGGGCCAGGCTCGAGCGGCTCAACTGGCGGGGCGACCTGTCTCCGAAGGCGCTCACCCAATCGGCAGGCATTCTGGTGAACTATCTCTACGATCCGGCGGCGCTGGAACGGAACCACGAGATGCTGGTCAACACCGGGCGGATCGCGATGAGACGGCAGGTGAACCGGCTCGCGCGCGCCTTCGAATAGGGAGGACGGACCGCCCGACGGGAACATCCGAGCCTCATGGACCGTCCTTCGACACGGCGGACACGGTATTGCGCCTGCTGCGAAGCACGACCTCACGAACGGGCCGCTACAAGGCCCGGGGGGAACGACGGCACAAAAGGAGGGAACGCGACATGTCCTGGAAGACGACCTGGTTCTGCGGCACCGCCATCGCCGTGGCATTGACGGGCGCCGCCTCCGCCGAGGAGATCGAGCTTCGCGCCTCCCACCAGTTCCCCGGCGGCAAGGGGGATGTCCGTGACGAGATGGTCCTGATCATCAAGCGCGAGATCGAGGCCGCCAATGTCGGGCTGAGCATGCGCGTCTATCCCGGCGCGTCGCTGTTCAAGCCCGACCAGCAATGGGACGCGCTCACGCGCGGGCAGCTCGACATCTCAGCCTTCCCGCTGGACTACGCGAGCGGCCGTCATCCGCAGTTCAGCGCGACGCTGATGCCGGGCCTGGTCAAGAACCACGACCATGCGACCCGGCTGAACGACAGCCCCTTCATGAACGAGATCAAGAAGATCATCGACGAGGCCGGGGTCATCGTGCTGTCCGATGCGTGGCTTGCCGGCGGGTTCGTCGGAACGGACTTCTGCGTCCAGACGCCGGAGAGCGTGGCCGGAAAGACCTTCCGGGCCGCCGGGCCGGCCTTCGAAAGAATGCTGGCCGGCGCGGGCGCCTCTATCAGTTCGATGCCCAGCTCGGAGCTCTATACCGGCCTGCAGACGGGCGTGCTGGACGGTGCAACCACGAGTTCCGCCAGCCTTGTCTCGTACCGGATATTCGAACAGGTCCAGTGCCTGACCCCGCCCGGCGACAACGCCCTGTGGTTCATGTACGAGCCGATCCTGATGAGCAAGTCCAGCTTCGAGCAGCTAACGCCCGAGCAGCAGGAGGTCCTGCTCGCCGCCGCGCAGAAGGCCGAGGACTATTTCGTCGGAGCCGCCAAGCAGATCGACGACGAGATGGTGACGACGTTCCAGGAGGCGGGCGTCGAGGTGGTCGACCTCACCGCGGAGGATCACGCCGCCTGGCTGGCCGTAGCCAAGGAGACGTCCTACAAGCAGTTCGCCGAAGAGGTGGAGGGCGGCGACAGCCTGATCGAGATGGCGTTGCAGGTGGAATAGGCGGATCGCCCGGGTCGGGCGGCACCGTCCGTCCCTTCCCACCTCCAGCCACGGCATAAGCGCAGATGGACGCTTTCATCCGCATCGTCGGCGCCCTGTCCAGGATACTGGGCGTGGCGTCGGCCGCGCTCCTGGCCGTTTCGGTCCTGGTCATCCTGCATCTGGTCGTCGTCCGCTACGTGCTGGCCGAAAGCGCCATCTGGCAGCACGAATTCGTGACCTACAGCATGGTTGCCGCAACCTTCCTGGGCGCCCCTTACGTCCTGCTACTGCGCGGCCACGTCAATGTCGACCTTCTGCCGCAGATGCTGGGCGCCCGTGCCCGCTTCGCTCTCGCGATCCTCACCTCCCTGCTCGGGATCGTCTTCTGCGCCGTTCTGGCTTGGTACAGCCTCGGCTGGTGGTACGAGGCCTTCGAACGCGGATGGCGGTCCCAGTCGGTCTGGGCGCCGCCCCTGTGGGTCGCCTATCTTCCGGTGCCGGTCGGCATGTCCCTCATCACCCTGCAATACTTGGCCGACATCCTGGCGCTGGTGACCGGGCGCGAGCCTCCGTTCGGCATTCGGCAGGAAGGCTGACCATGGGGGAGCTGCAGCTGGGGCTACTGGTGGCGGCGGCGACCATCCTCGTCCTGCTCCTGGGCGTGCCGGTCGCCTTCGCGCTGGGCGGGGTCGCGATCGCATTTCTCTGGATCTTCGAGGGCAGCCGCAGCCTGCCCTTCATCCCCGACATCTTCTTCGGCGGCCTCAACGACTTCGCCCTCCTGTCGGTGCCGATGTTCATCCTGATGGGCGGGGCGATCGCGTCGTCCCGGGCCGGTTCCGACCTCTATGAGGCGATCGATCGCTGGATGGACCGGGTGCCCGGCGGCCTGCTTCTCTCCAACATCGCGGCCTGCGGCGTCTTCGCCGCGCTTTCAGGTTCGTCGCCGGCCACCTGCGCCGCCATCGGCAAGATGGGCATTCCGGCGATGCGCCAGCGGGGCTATCCCAACGACCTCGCGGCGGGCGCCGTTGCGGCGGGGGGCACGCTCGGCATCCTGATCCCGCCGTCCGTGACGATGATCGTCTACGGCATCGCGACCGAGACGTCGATCGGACGGCTGTTCCTGGCGGGGCTCCTGCCGGGCATGATGCTCACCATCCTCTTCATGATCTGGGGAGTGATCGCCGTCCGGCAGAGCCATCGGCCGGCCGTGTTGGCCGGGCGGCATTTCTCCTGGGCCGAGCGGATGAAGGTGCTGCCCCGGGTGCTGCCCTTCGTCGCTGTCATCGCCGGCATCCTCTGGGTCCTTTACGGCGGCGTCGCCACGCCCTCCGAAGCGGCCGGCATCGGCGCGGTGCTGTGTCTCGTCCTGGTGGCGCTCATCTACCGGATGGTGCGCCCGCGCGACCTCTGGCCCGTGTTCCGGGACACGACGCGGGAATCCGTGATGATCCTGATGATCGTCGCCAGTTCCGCGCTGTTCAGCTACATGATGTCGTCGCTGTTCATCACCCAGGCGCTCGCGATGTGGATCGCGGAGTTGGAGATGAACCGCTGGGTGCTGTTCGGCATCATCAACCTGTTCCTGATCGTGGCGGGGCTGTTCCTGCCGCCGGTCGCGGTCATCGTCATGACCGCCCCCACCCTGCTTCCGATCATCGACACGCTGGGGTTCGACCCCGTGTGGTTCGGCGTGATCATGACCATCAACATGGAGATCGGCCTGATCACGCCTCCAGTGGGGCTGAACCTCTATGTCATCAACGCGATCGCACCGGACGTGAAGCTGAAGGAAGTTCTGCGCGGCGCCCTTCCCTTCATGCTGTGCATGATCCTGGGCATCGCCATCCTGTGCCTCGTGCCCGATATCGCCCTTTGGCTGCCGAACCGGATGCTGGGCGGGTGATGCGGGATCGCGATTGACAGAAGAGGCGACCCAGGCGCCTGATTCTGCAGAACCGTCCCGGCACCCGGGCGGTCGCGCGGCCCGGAGCAGATTCCATGTCCCACCTCAGACGGGTCCTTCGGAAGACATCGATCGCCGCCGCAACGATTCTGGCGTCCATCGGCCCGCCGGCCGGCGCCCAGGACATGTTCGACCACATCGACCTCAACTCGCCGGCGATGACCACGGCGGAGATGACGCGCGCCGACATCGAGGCCCTGATCGCGGAGGCCGGCGGCGGACCGGTCGATCTCCAGGGCCGACGGCTCTCGGGCCTCGACCTCTCCGCCCTCGATCTTCGCCAGGCCAATCTGGCGAATGCCCGGCTCAACAACGCCGTCCTGCAGGGAACCGATCTCTCCGGGGCCCGCCTGGATCAGGCCTGGCTCCTCAACGCAAACCTCGAAGGCGCCAAGCTAACGGGCGCCAGCCTGTTCGGCACCCAGGCGCGGAACGCCAACCTGGTTGCGGCCGACCTGACCGAAGCGCGCTTTGCCGCCGACATGCGAAGCGCCGACTTGACCGGCGCCCGGCTCGACCGCCTGCGCGGGGGCGCCGACATGCGCAACCAGTCGATGGGACTGATCCGCGCCGTCCTGCAATCGGCGGAGCTTGCGGGGGCAAGCCTGCGCGACGCCGATCTCTCCCGCGCGGATTTGCGCTTCGCCGACCTGACGGAGGCGGATCTGACGGGAGCCAGCCTTGCGGGCGCGGAGCTGGCCGGGGCGGTCTTCGACCGCGCCCTGCTGGCCGACGCAGATTTCGCCGATGCCGATCTCGCATCGGCGCGGATGGTCGATGTGCGCGACCGGGATAGGGCGAGGAACCTGACGAAGGCCCGCAATGCCGACCGGATCATCGAGCGCTGACACCGCCCTTGCCCCGCCGGATACAAGGCTCCGCCGCCTGCTGCTCC
>JAJUFW010000136.1 GCA_029263555.1 Alphaproteobacteria bacterium | reverse complement strand
CGCTTCGGCGAGAAGCCGGATGCCACCGCCATGGCGTCGCTGGTAGAATGCCGGCTGGAGACGGGGCGGACGCACCAGATTCGCGTTCACATGGCCCATATTGGTCATCCGTTGCTGGGCGACCACGACTACGGCAAGGCCTTCTTCACCAAGGCCAACAAGCTGGAAGACCCACTTGGCGGCCTCGTCCGCGCCTTCCCTCGGCAGGCGCTTCATGCCAGGCTCCTTGCCTTCCGCCATCCCACGACGGAGGCGTTGATGCGCTTTGAAGCGCCCCATCCGGCCGACCTGACGGAACTCCTCGACGCTTTTCGCCGTTGGGACTTGAAGACCAGGGGTGGCAATACCTAAATCACGAAGGTTGCGCCCGCTGTTCAAGCCTGCGCGACACACTGTTTCATGTGTTCACAGATCGTGATTTCGCCGCAAAGACACCTATATTAACGGTCGGAGGGCGTTGTGCGCCGAAAAGCGGCTGCGCCGGATGCCCGCCATCCTTGGGGGCAGAACACGCAAGATGAGGGAGGGCGCTTCATGGCCCAGACACTACCCAGCATCGTTTCCGGAGAAGGCGGGCTCTCCCGCTATCTCGAAGAAATCCGCCGCTTCCCCATGCTTCAGCCGCAGGAAGAGTACATGCTCGCCAAGCGCTATCATGAGCATGAGGACACCGGCGCCGCGCACAAGCTCGTGACCAGCCATCTGCGTCTCGTGGCCAAGATCGCCATGGGCTATCGCGGTTATGGCCTGCCGATCGGCGAGGTCATTTCCGAAGGCAATGTCGGCCTCATGCAGGCCGTCAAGAAGTTCGAGCCCGAGCGCGGCTTCCGCCTCGCCACCTATGCCATGTGGTGGATCCGGGCGGCGATCCAGGAATACATCCTGCATTCCTGGTCGCTCGTGAAGATGGGCACCACGGCCGCGCAGAAGAAGCTGTTCTTCAACCTGCGCAAGCTGAAGGGCCAGCTTCAGGCGATCGACGACGGCGACCTGCCGCCGGAAACGGTGAAGCAGATCGCCACGCAGCTCGACGTACCCGAGCAGGACGTGATCAACATGAACCGCCGGCTGGCGAGCCCGGATCACAGCCTGAACGCTCCCTTGCGCGCCGACAGCGAGGGCGAGTGGCAGGACTGGCTGATCGACGAGAACGAGAACCAGGAGATCCGGCTGGCCGACCGGGAGGAGCTGAGCAAGCGGCGGGAGCTTCTGAAGAACGCGATGAAGCACCTGAACGATCGCGAGCGCCACATCCTGGCGGAGCGCCGGCTGCGCGACAATCCGACGACGCTCGAAGACCTGTCCCAGCAATACGGCATCAGCCGCGAGCGGGTGCGCCAGATCGAGGTCCGGGCCTTCGAGAAGCTGCAGAAGGCGATCCGCAACGCCGCGATCGAGGAGCGCCTCGCGAATTAGCGGCCGCCATGGGCCGGGGCCCCGCGGCCGCACCCGAAGCCCGGGGCGTCAGTTCTGGTGCGCGCCGGGAACCGGGCGTGCCGGCGGATGGGGAACGCCGGCCAGCCCGTCATCCAGCGTCATGACCGCCTCGCCCCATTCCTGGATCAGTTCCTGCTGCCGTTTGCCCAGGCGCTCGATCTCCGCCTTTGCCTTGATCCCGATCGTCATCGAGACCAGCGGCGGCACGGCGAAATAGACCAGCCAACCGGCGGCCGCCCCCAGCAGGATCCACAAGAGGTTGAACGGGCCGAGCAGCAGCGTCGTCGCCCGGTCGATCGTGTGCCCGCTCTGCCACAGGGAGATGGCCGCGGGCATGACGCCGCAGAAATTGAGGCTGCCGACGGTGACGGCCGCATATTTCTCGGGATCCCGGTCGATCACCAGCGCGACCATCGTCGGAATCATGCCGATGGTGAACAGGATCGCGGTCGGCATGGCGAAAAGGGCCGCCGGCAGAAGCGCAAGCGCGATGATCCAGGATATCCGGGTGCTGCGCTGGCGGCGGCGCTGGAAGTCGTCGACGGGCGTCGGCTTCAGGGCGCCGAGCGCCGGGCGTGCTCCGGTCTGATTGAGGCGGGCGGGTGGAGCCATGGGAATCTCAACCGGTCTGGGTCAACACGATGCCGACAAGAATGGCGGCCGATAGAACGCTTGCGGCCACGGCCGCGAGTTGCCGCCCGAGCGACCGGGCGACCTCCTCCCTGGTCTCGAGCTCCTCCTCGCGCACGGCCAGGTCGCGGGTGATCCGGGCGAATTCGCGCCGGGCCATCTGGAAGGCGGTGGCGTCGCGGGCGGCCAGGTTCTGGTTCTGGACCAGGGTGTAGAGGTTCTTGAACACCCCCGTCGCCGCCTGCTTCTTCATCTCCTCGGCCATGCGCTCGCGGACCGTGCGGCTGTTGAAGCGCGCGACGGCGGGCTCCAGCGTCTCGGCGATCCAGGCGCAAAGCTTCGGTAGCGGAACGACCCGGGTCAAAGCCTGAAGCTCGCAGAATATGGTCAGGAGCGCCGTCGCACGATGCCGTTCGTCCTGGCTCAGGAGGCCGACCATCGGGGCGTCCTCCAGGGTCCCGCGGCGCGCCAGGATGAAGGCGGCTACGTGCCGGTCGACGGGATCCCGCGGCCGGTCCGGCGAGCCGGCGATTTCCTCGAGCGCGCGCAGCAGCTCGTCCAGCTCGAGGATGTAGCGCCCGGCCAGCATCGGGCTGAGGCAGGGCATCGAGGGGTTCAGCTCGTAAAGGCAGCGCTCCAGCCCGAAGCCGGGCTCCGCCCGCTCCAGATGCGCCCTCATCATGTCGAAGGTGCGGGCGATCGGGATGTGGTCCGACCGGACGGTCTGTTGGACGTTCACCCAGAACATCGGCAGCTGGCCGGTGATGATCTCCGCGATCTCCTGTGCGCCGGATCCGGTGATCATCGCCTCGGCCAACGCGCCGCCGATCCCTTCCGGCATGACGGCCCGTCCGCGGTACCGGATCGGGGCGCTGGGATCGAGCGCCATGGCGACGCGGGCAATGCGCCGCTCCTCCGGCGAGCCGCCGCGGCCGGCGGACGCCGACCGGACCGCCTCTGCGACACGGTTCGCGACCGCCTCGTCGTCCAGGCTGCGGCGCAGCCAGTTGTCCAGTTCGCCGCTCTCCACCAGGGCGTTGCCGGCAAAGGGCGAAGCGGTGAGGCTGACGCCGACGGACCGCGCGTTCCAATAGTCGTTGCCGGCGAAGCTTAACGGCCGGGGCGCCCGCTTGGGCGGCTGGGACTGCTTGGGGCTCAGCCGGCGGCCGCTGACCCAGAGGTCGAGGTCCTCCAGCGTCCAGCGCTGCTGCGGATCGTCCATCAGGAGACCGCGCAGGGGCTCCACCATCCCGAGCGGCAAGCGCGAATCGCCGCTCATCGCGGCGAAGCTGCCCTTCTCGATCTTGGCGGCGACGACGCTCTCTGCATCCCGCTCGGCCAACGGATTGCTGCCCTGGACCAGATAGAGCACGGTCGCGCCGAGCGCGTAGAGATCGTCCGCGATCGTGCCGTTGCCGCGCCCCGACGGCATCGCCATGCCGCGTTCGATCGTCTCGAAGAAGGCCGGCTGGTTGTAGCCGGCGGGGGCGGTCAGGCATTCGCCGAGCTGAACGGCCGAGCTGCCGCCCCGTTCGTGGACGAAAAGATTGGTCGGATTGATGGTGCCGTGGAAGACGCGACGGGTCTTGAGCTCCTTCAAGGCCGACATGATCGGCAGGATCACGTTCCGCGTGACCTGATCCTCGGTCAGCGGCTGGCGGCCCTGCTTCAGCGACCGCACCAGGCGGCCGCCGTTCGGCAGCTCGAACAGGATGACCGGGCGGCATTCCCCGTCGGGCGGCCAATAGACGACGGCGTAGTCGACCAGCCGCATCACGGACGGCGATTCGACGCTTCTCAGCGCCCCGAAGATGTCGGTCCGGGCCGGGAGGCCGGACCGGACCACATAGGCGCAATAGTCGCTTTTCGCCGCGTCCTGCACCCGGGCGGCATAGGCGTCGGCCGTCGGGCTCGACAGGTCGGGAAGAGGCGCGTCGGTGAGCACCTCGTACCGCCCCCCGATCAGGACCGGCGCGTCATGGAGAGGATGCGCCGCAAGGGGCGCGGCCCCGATTCCTGGCCCCTCTTCCACCGGCACCTGTTCGGGCTTCAGCTGCGTCTCGAGGCCGAGATCCGGCGGAGAACCCGCTGGCGCGGGCGAAGCTGCGGCGGACGACTTCCCGTCCGCCGTACCGGCCAGAAGGCTCGCTAGATCGGATGGCGCCATTGCTCCCGCCGAGAAAAAGGAATGTACTCTTTTTCCCTACGCGCGATCAGGCAAACGAATCGTTAATGACGCCCGGGCTCGGGGAATCAGTCCTCGAACGGGTCGCGCAGCAGCACGGTGTCGTCCCGCTCCGGGCTGGTCGAGAGAAGCGTGACCGGCGCCTCCACCAGTTCCTCGATCCGGCGGATATACTTGATGGCGGCCGCCGGCAGCTCCGCGTAGGAACGCGCGCCTCGGGTCGATTCCCGCCAGCCTTCCAGCGTCTCGTAGATCGGCTTGACGGCCGCCTGGGCGGTCTGGGACGCCGGCAGATGGTGCAGGATCCTGCCGTCCAGCTCGTAGCCCGTGCAGATCTTCAGCTCGTCGAAACCGTCGAGCACGTCCAGCTTCGTGAGCGCGATGCCGTCGATGCCGCCGGTCTTCACCGCCTGATGCACCAGAACGGCGTCGAACCAGCCGCAGCGGCGCCGGCGCCCGGTCACCGTCCCGAACTCATGGCCGCGCGTCCCCAGCGTCTCGCCGATCTCGTTCGCCTGTTCGCTCGGGAACGGGCCGGACCCGACGCGGGTGGTATAGGCCTTCGTGATCCCGAGGACGAAGCCGACCGATCCGACGCCCACGCCCGCCCCGGTCGCGGCCTGGGAGGCGACCGTGTTGGAGGAGGTGACGAACGGATAGGTGCCGTGGTCGACGTCCAGCATCATGCCCTGGGCGCCCTCGAAGAGGATCCGCCGTCCGGCCCGGCGAAGCTCGTCCAGGCGCTGCCAGACGACGCCGGCATAGGGCAGCACCTTCGGCGCGATCTCGAGAAGGGCGGCCAGCGTCTCGTCCCGGCTGGCCTCTTCGGCCCCGAGCCCGCGCAGGAGCGCGTTGTGGTGCAGGAGCAGTTCGTCAAGCTTGTGTTCCAGAACGGGCCGGTCGGCCAGATCGCACACGCGGATGGCGCGGCGGGCGACCTTGTCCTCATAGGCCGGGCCGATGCCGCGGCCGGTCGTGCCGATCTTGTGGTCGCCCCGCGCCGCTTCGCGCGCCCGATCGACCATGCCATGCACGGGCAGGATCAGCGGCGCATTCTCGGCCACGACCAGGGTCTCCGGAGAGATCGTGACGCCCTTTTCGGTGATCGTCTCGATTTCCTTCAGGAGCGCCCAGGGATCGATCACGACGCCGTTGCCGATGACCGACAGCTTGCCCGGCCGGACGACGCCGGAGGGCAGCAGGGACAGCTTGTAGACCTGGCCGTTGATGACGAGGGTGTGGCCGGCATTGTGGCCGCCCTGGTAACGCACGACCACGTCGGCGCGCGACGACAGCCAGTCAACGATCTTGCCCTTGCCCTCGTCGCCCCACTGGGCCCCGACTACGGTGACGTTGGCCATTTCTCAACGATCCTCGATGATGGGAACGGGCGATCCGCCCTGAAGAAGATGGGTGCAGCCGAGGCGCCGGGCTTCCGCCCGATCGTCCGGCACCGGAGCAAGCCCGGGCACGACGACCCAACCGGCTTCGCGCAGCGCCCGCACCTCGTTTCGGTCCGTGCCGACCGGGGCGAAGACCCGGGCCGGCGCCTCGGCCGGCGGCAGGGCGCGGAGCACGCTGTCCATGAACAGGGTCATTCCGGTCGCGGGTTCCCCGTCGGCCGTGTCGTACCGTCCGCCGCGCCCGAGCTCGCCCCGGACGCCCCGGGCGAACAGGGTGAAGCTGACGCCGGTGTGGTATTCGAAGCCCCGGTGCTCGACGAAATCGACGGTCACGCGCAGGTCCGGCGCCTCCTCCCGGACGAGCCGGACGACCTCCGCCAGGCGTTCGAGCTCCGCCGCCGCCTCGGCCGGCAGGTCGATGCCCTCGACCGCGGCAAGCGCCGCCGCAGCGGGGCCGGAGGCCGCCATCAGACGGCCGAGGATGCCTGCGACCGGCCCGTCGATCTGGGCGATGCGGGAGGCGTCCTTGCGGTCGAGCGCCCGGCGCAGGCCCACCGCCTCTTCCTCCGAGGCGCCGACGGCGCGAAGAAAGACGGGCACGAGGGTCGGCGCGTTCAGATCCAGTGACAGCCGCTTCACCCCGATCTCGGCCAGCGCCTGGGCGGCCATCACGGCGACCTCGGCGTCGGCCGTGGGCTCGGCCGAACCGATCAGCTCGGCCCCGACCTGGGCGAACTGGCGTTCGGGGCGGAGCTGGGTGCCCTTGACCTGCAGCACCTGCCCGGCATAGCCGAGACGGAGCGGCCGGGGAGCGTTCCGCAGCCGGGAGCCGGCGATCCGGGCGATCTGCAGCGTCATGTCCGCGCGCACGCCCATCATCCGCTGGCTGATCGGGTCCATGAGACGGAAGGTCTCGCGAGCCATGGCGGCGCCGACGCCGCCCAGCAGCGTCTCCTCGAACTCGACGAGTGGCGGCTTCACGCGGTCGTATCCGCGAAGCGCCATGAGCGACACCAGCCGCTCGACGACCGCGGCCTCATGCGCGGCCTCCGGCGGCAGCACGTCGTGGAAGCCCTGCGGCAGCAGGGCCCGGTGAAGCTTGATGGGATCGGCGGCGCGGTCGTTCATGGCGGCAGCCAAGCTATGGCGGTGACGCGCGCGAATCAACAGAAGTTCTGGGCCGGAATGGCGAACGGCCTGCGCCGCCCGGGATCCCCTTCCCGCCCGGCCGGACGGGAAGGGGAAGACCGAAGCCGGTCAGAAGCTGAGCGCGCGGACGCGGACGACGCTCGGCAGGGCGGCGACCTCGCGCACCAGTTCATCGGTCACGGGCTGGTCGACGGCGACCAGCGCGATCGCATCGCCCCCGGCGGCCTTGCGGCCGAGATGGAAGGTCGCGATGTTGATGCCGGCCTTGCCCAGGACCGAGCCCAGATTGCCGATGAAGCCCGGCTTGTCCTCGTTGCGGACGAACAGCATGTGCTCGGACTGCTGATGAGCGAGTGCCTGCTGACGCTGGAAGGCGCCACCTTCTACGACGTCGACGACCAGCCGGTGGCGCGCGAGGTGCGGCAGACGGCGCTGTCGGGCGCCCTCATCGGCAAGGGCGAGCACCGCCACTTCATGGCGAAGGAGATCTTCGAGCAGCCGCAGGTCATCGGCGACACGCTCAATGCCATGTACAACCCGGCGCAGGGCTCCATCACCCTGCCGGACCTGCCGTTCGACCTCGCCGCCGTGCCCAAGG
>JAJUFW010000175.1 GCA_029263555.1 Alphaproteobacteria bacterium | reverse complement strand
CGATGACCGCCTTGAGACCGAGCCAGAACAGCACGGCCGCGCCGACCAGCCTCAGCGGGACCTCGTGCCGCGCCATGAAGCCGCCCACGGCAACGAGGCCGCTTGCCGCGACAGCACCATAGAGGGCGTCGGCAAGCGCGATCCCGAAGCCGGTCGCCAGGCCGACCGCCATTCCCGAAATCAGGGTTCTGCGGATGCAGAGCACGCTCATCGCCCCGACCGGCGCGGCGATCGCCAATCCCAGCCACCATCCCTTCGCCCCGAGTTCGAACAAGTCCATGGATCCGGCCTCCCCTGGCATCCCGGACATTCTAGCCGGCCGGCGCAAGCGGTGAATGGAGGATCGAAGGGAAGATCGGTAACCTGCGGTCGATTTGAAGGAAAAGGGGAGGCCTAACCTTGGAATCGAAGGAAAAGATCGACGAAATCGGTTGGCGTATCCTGACCGTGCTTCAGCAGAACGCCCGCATCAACTTTGCCGAACTGGGGCGGCAGGTCGGGCTATCGGCTCCGGCCGTGGCCGAGCGGGTGAAGCGGCTCGAGGACAGGGGCATCATCACCGGCTACCAGGCGCAGGTCGACCGGGCGAAGCTCGGATACGGGCTGACCGCCTTCATCCGCCTTCGCTGCTCCCGGGACAACTACCGGCGGCTCGACATCGTGGTGAACGAGATGGCGGAAGTCCTCGAGTGCCACCACGTGACGGGCGAGGACGCCTTCATCCTGAAGGTCATCGCAAGCTCCATCCCCCATCTGGACGAGGTGATCACGCGCCTGTCTCCCTATGGGGCCACGATCTCCGCCATCGTGTTGTCGACACGGACCGAAGGCAAGCCTGTCGCCCGACCCGCGCCGGCCGGCGCTTGACGGACGCCTGCAACAATCCCGCTGGACGCGCATATGGGCACGTACGTATGCTGTCCAGGTTCCCATCGCCGAAAGACCGATCGCGCCCCGCGTGCCCGCGGGCGATGCGCCGTCTCCGCCCGTCGGAGGCGTCTCACGCCGGTCGCGGCGGGATCCCGAAGGGATTGAAAGACATGGATATCGGCGTTCCTTACCGCGACCTGGGCCCCGCCGACGTGGGCCCGGTCGTCGATCTCGTGAAGCAGCTTCCCGAAGAAGCCTGGACCCGCAACTCGTTCCGTCAGGACGTGCTGGCGGACAAGGCGCACAATTCGACGCGCGCCATCATCTTCAAGCACGAATGGCACCGGTGGGTGAATCCGTGGCGCATTCGCGACATGGAGGATCTGGTGCGGGCCTGGGCGAAGCAGAAGGGCATAGATCCCGCCCCCTTCATGCCGGAGATCGAGCGCGAAACCGATGTCGGGCCGATCTACGTCTTTCCGGAATGGAAGGAATACGAATCCGTGATCGGACCCCTGGTCGACCAGGCCGTCAACTATGTCCGCACGGCCACCGGCGTCGTCGTCCGGATCGCTCTCGTCTGGATGGAGCCCAGCAGCAGGGTCAACCCCCATATCGACGGCCAGCCCATGGCCGCCAGGGCGCACCGGCTGCACGTGCCGATCTTCAACCCGCCCGGCGTCGAGTACAAGATCGGCGGGCGCAAGCTGACGATGCGCCTGGGGCGCGTCTACGACTTCAACAACCGCATCCAACATTCGACCCGCCATACCGGCAAGCGCCCCCGGGTCAACCTGTTCATCGATTACTATCCGAATCCGGGCGTCTATGTGGAAACCCCCTTCGCCAGCATGCAGGCAGGCGGGCGCCGCTAGCGCCGATCCAGGGCAGATCCGGTCACGCCGGCCCGGCCGGACGGCGCAGGGGCTTCACCATGGAGATCATGTCCTCCTGGAACCCGCATCGGCGATAGAGGGCGCGCGCCCGGTCGTTGGTCGCGAAGACGAAGAGCAGGAGCCCCGTCGCCCCATGATCCAGCGCCCAGGCCCCGGCCGCGTCCAGGAGCCGGCTCGCCACGCCCCGGCCTTCGGCCGCCGGGTCGGTGACCAGCGAGAAGACGTGGCCCATGGGTTCGCCGGAAAAATGGTCACGGTCGAGCCCG
Organism: Alphaproteobacteria bacterium; assembly: GCA_029263555.1. Classification (GTDB taxonomy): domain Bacteria; phylum Pseudomonadota; class Alphaproteobacteria; order DSM-16000; family Inquilinaceae; genus JAJUFW01. The sequence goes on along the minus strand of JAJUFW010000175.1, from coordinate 4,527 downwards.
ATCTGGGCATATCCCAGAACGGCGCCGTCCGTCCCTTCCGCGACCAGGATCACCTGGTCGCGCGGCAGCGGCGCGCCGAAGACGGCCTGGCCCGCCCTGGCCTGCCGGCGTATGGGCTCGGGATCGCGCCAGGCCGGCAGCTTCTGCTCGCCCAGACGCAAGGCAAGGGACCGAAGCCGCTTCCGATCCGACGGACGGATCGTGCGTATGCTCGGCTCGTCCGACATGGTCATCGCTTCCCCCATCCTGTGAGGGCGTCATGATCCGCCCGGCACTCCCTCCCGAACCGTCGGGCCTGCCGATCGGGCGGCTCGGCCCGCGCGCCCGGCAGGCGGCGGCCATGCTCGATACCCATCCGATCATGGAAACGCTGGCGCCCTGGGATCCGGTCGTCGTCGGCACGCTGCCGCTTGGCATCGACGTCCCGGGAAGCGATCTCGACATCCTGTGCGAGGTGCATGACCGCAAGGCCTTTACCGACACCGCGGCCGCCGCCTTCGGCCGCTTCTCCACCTTCGCGATCGTCGAGGTGCCGACCACGCCGGGTGCCACGGTATGCCGCTTCGAGGTCGAAGGGCTGCCCGTCGAAATCTTCGCCCAGCCGGTCCCGACGAGGCTGCAGGCCGGGTATCGCCACATGATCGTCGAGGCGCGGCTGCTGCGCCAGGGCGGACATTCCCTCCGCCGCCGGATCCGGCGCCTGAAGGAAGAGGGCTGGAAGACCGAACCCGCCTTCGCCCGGGTCCTGGGGCTTCCGGGCGATCCCTACGACGCGCTTCTGGACCTGGAGGCCCTGGGAGACGCGGCATTGCGCACCCTGATCGCGACGCGGCCGGAACGGCCCTAGGCCTATTCCAGCCGACGGCGGAAAAGCCAGGCGGCGGCGCTCAGGGTCGCGCCCGCAATCAGGGCCAGCGGGATCGTGTTCGATGCCACCTCGCGGACCGGGAGATCCTTCAGGAACACGCCCCGGACCACGACGAGGAAATGGCGCAGCGGGTTGAGGTTGGTCAGGGGCTGGAGCCATTCCGGCATGTTCTCGATCGGCGTCGCGAAGCCGGACAGGAGCATCGCCGGAACCATGAACAGGAATGCCCCCAGGATCGCCTGCTGCTGGGTCGAGGACAGGGCCGAGATGAAGAGCCCGACTCCGACCACGGCCGCCAGGAAGAAGAGCGCGCTGCCATAGAGCGACAGGAGCGATCCCCGGAGCGGCACGCCGAAGACCAGGATCGCGGCGGCGACGTAGAGCGTGATGTGGAAGAGGCCGATGAGCATCGGCGGGACCAGCTTTCCGATCAGGATCTCGTGGGTCCTGAGCGGCGAGACCATGAGCTGGTCGAAGGTGCCAAGCTCGCGTTCCCGCGCGACCGACAGGGCGGTCACGATCAGGCCGATCATCAGGGCGATCGCGGCGACGAGGTTCGGGACCATGAACCACTGGAAGTTCAGGTTCGGGTTGAACCAGTTTCGCGGCACGACCAGGACCCCGGCCGCGTCGGACCGCGCTGCGGCGTCGGCGCCCAGCCCTTCGACGATCCCGGTGAGATAGCCCGCAACGATCTGCGCCGTGTTCGACCGGCGGCCGTCGAGAATCATCTGAAGATCCGCCGCACCCTTCCCCTCGATGCCGCGGGAGAAGTCCGGGCCGATAAGTAGCCCGGCGATCACCCGCTGGCGGTCGATGAGGCCGCGGAGGGCCGACGGGCTTTCCACCCGGATCACCTCGTCGAAGGTCGGAGAGCCTTCGAGCCGGTGGACGAGCTCGCCACTCCAGCGACCGGCATCCTGGTCGAGGACGGCGACGTCCACATTCCTCACCTCCAGGGTTGCAGCGAAGGCGAAGACGAGAAGCTGGACGAGCGGCGGGGCGACGAGAATGACCCGCCCCCGGGGATCGCGCAGGACCGCCAACAGCTCCTTCACGATCAGCGCCTTGAGCCGCGTCCACATGGGATCAGGCGACCCGCTTGCGGGTGCTGCGGGCGGCAAGCCCGAACAAGACCGCCCCCGCCAGCAGCATCGCCGCGATGTTCCGGAGGAAAAGCGGCCAGTGGTCGCCCGCCAGGAAGACCGTCTGCAGGCAGGGCACGAGATAGCGGGCGGGCACGACCGCGGTGATCCAGCGAATGGGTGCAGGCATGGAGCCGATTTCGAAGAGAAAGCCCGAGAGCAGGAAGGCCGGCAGGAATCCCGACATGAGGGCAAGCTGGGACGCCAGGAACTGGTTCTTCGTCACGGCCGAGATCAGCAGCCCCTGGCCCAGCGCCGGCATCAGGAAGGCGGCCGACAGCAGATAGAGCGCCAGGACCGATCCCCGGAACGGAACGCCGAAGAGGAACACCGCCAGCACGACGCACAGCGTCATCGACCCGAGGCCGAGCGCGAAATAGGGCAGCATCTTGCCGACCAGCAGCTCGGCGGCGGTGACGGGCGTTGCCATCATGGCTTCCATCGTGCCGCGCTCCCATTCGCGCGCGACGACCAGAGAGGTCAGAAGCGTCCCCACCAGCGTCATGACGATGGCGATCGATCCCGGCACCAGGAAGTTGCGGCTGGAAAGTTCCGGGTTGAACCAGAAGCGCTGCTCGACCGTGAGCGCCGGCGGCCGGGCGTCCGTGTAGGCGGCGCGCTGCGCCGCCCAGGCAGCGACGGCCCCGCGGACATAATTCTGGACGAAGCTGGCCGTATTGGGGTCCGAGCCGTCGACGATCACCTGGATTTCCGGCTGTCCTCGTCCCGCCCGCCCTTCGTCTAGGGCTGCCGGCAGGACGACGATGCCCCGCAGCCGGCCGAGTACGAGGGCTTCCTCGAAAACGCGCCGGTCGTGCCCCATGGCGGCGTCGAAATGACGGGAGCCCCGAAAGCTTTCCGCGAGGTCGCGGACGGCCGGGCCCGGGCTCTCGACCACGATTCCGAGCCGGATGCGGCTAGCGTCCAGCGACACCCCGAAGCCGAACAGGAACAGGAGGACGAGCGGAAGCACGAAGGCGATCAGGATGCTGCTCGGGTCCCGGAGCACCTGCCGGCTTTCCTTCAGGACCAGCGCCGCCAGCCGGTGCGGCCGCCCGGGCATTTCGGCGGCCGCTTCTCCCCCTTGATGGAGGCCGGGCGCGATCATGCGGCCTCCCTCCGGCCCGATGCCTCCACCAGGGCGATGAACGCATCCTCCATGGTCGGGTCGGGCAGGTCCGGCCCGGCCGCGCTCCGCCGCAGATCCTCGGGCGAGCCGAGCGCGATGGCGCGGCCGCGGTAGATCAACGCGATCCGGTCGCAGTACTCCGCCTCGTCCATGAAATGAGTGGTGACCAGCACGGTCACCCCCTTCTCGACCAGGGCGTTGATATGCGCCCAGAATTCCCGCCGGGTGATCGGGTCGACGCCGGAGGTCTGCTCGTCCAGGAACAGGACTTCCGGCTCGTGCATCACGGCGCAGGCGAGCGCCAGCCTCTGCTTCACGCCGAGCGGCAGGTCGCGGGCCGGATGGCGGGCTCGCGGCCCGAGATCGAAGATCCCGCTTACCAGCTCGATCCGCCGGCGCCTGTGGTCGCCGGTCAGGCCGTAGACGCCGGCGAAGAAGTCCAGGTTCTGGGCGACCGTGAGATCGTCGTAGAGCGAGAACTTCTGGGCCATGTAGCCGATGCGGCTGCGGGCGGCCGCCGACTGGCGCCGAAGGTCGTAGCCGGCGATGCGGGCGTCCCCGCCGCTCGGCTTCAGGAGGCCGCAGAGCATCCGGAAGGTCGTGGACTTGCCCGCGCCGTTCGGGCCCAGAAGCCCGAAGATCTGCCCCCGCGGGATCTCGAAGGTGACGTCGTCGACGGCGGTGAAATCGCCGAAGCGCCGAGTCAGCCCCCGTGCGTCGATGACCGGGCGGGCGTCGTCCCGGGGGAGAAACCGGCTGGCCTCCGCCAACGCCGATCCCGCTCCCGGGCCGCCGCCCAGCATGTCGACGAAGGCGTCCTCGAAGCGGGGGCGGGCCGGCAGCGCGGCCGTCCCGGGCCCGGCATCGGCGATCACGGCCGGAAGGACGCTCCGGTCCCGGACGACGAGGCGGATCGCGTCGCCCTGGACCACGCCGTCGACGATCCCGGGATGGGCGAGCGCCCTGCCCAGAACGGCGCGTCGCCGCCCTTCGAAACCGGACAGCCTGAAGACGCGATCCGCCACGCGCGCCGTAAGCCCCTCAGGGTCGCCGGCGAAGAGCAGCCGGCCGCCGTCCAGCACCAGCACGCGGTCGCAGGCTTCGGCCTCGTCGAGATAGGCCGTGGACCAGACGATGCCGATGCCCTGGCGGGCCAGATCGCCGACCATCCGCCACAGCTCGCGCCGGGAGATCGGGTCGACGCCGACCGACGGTTCGTCCAGCAGCAAGAGGCGCGGCCGACCCATGAGCGCGCAGGCGAGGCCCAGCTTCTGCTTCATGCCGCCGGAAAGCTTGCCGGCCATGCGGTCGGTGAAGCGGCCGAGATCGGTGAGGGCGAGAAGCCGGGCGAAGACCTCGGCCCGGTCGGCCGTGGGCACGCCCCT
>JAJUFW010000054.1 GCA_029263555.1 Alphaproteobacteria bacterium | reverse complement strand
CGTGAGCGCGGCGAGGTAGATCGACGCCTCCAGTTCGCGCTGGCAGGAGAGCGTGTAGCCCGTACCGTCCGGCTTCGGCCGCAATACGGCGCGCGCCATGTCGTCGATCGCCTGCGGATCCCAGCGGGCGCAGGCACGGCTCTCGCGGAAGAGTTTCGCCAGATCCCCCGGCGTGACGAACTCGTCCGGCCGGTTCGCCGCATAGTCGACGAGCCGCAGTTCGAAGCTGCGCATCGCGTCGTAGAGCCGGTGGCCGCGCGGCGGCACGTTCGGCGGATCGAACAGGATCAGCGCATCCCAGATCCACCCGCGCTCCACCGCCTGCTTCATGGCGGCGCGGGCGGACATGGAATGGAAGACGCCGACGGTTTTCGCCGGGCCATAACGCTCGGTGACGGCGTCGCGCACGGTGCCGATGTCGATTGCCTGCTGCAGGTAGTTGTGGCCGTCGGCGCCCGTCGGCTCGTTCAGGCCGTGATTGCGGATGTCGAACACCACGACATCGTAATCGTCGCAGAGCGGCTGCCAGAAGACGCGGTAGCCGTCCACGGCAAAGCCGTTGCCGTGGCTGATGACCAGACGCGGACCGGTCCCATTGCCGTAGCGACGGACCTGCAGCTCCGCCCCGTCCGTCATGCGGGCGGCGAACCGGTCGATCGGGTCGATATTTGGCAACGCCATGCGGGCGACTCCCTTGCGTGTCGGTGGAAAGGGACCTGGGTCAGTGGCGGTCGAGAAAGTTCTTGACCGCAGCCATGAACGCCTCGGGATTCTCCAGCGCCGTGATGTGCCCGGCATCGGGGATCACCACGTGTTCGGCCCCCTTGATCTTCGAGGCAGCTTCCTTCAGCGCCTCGGGCGGCGCGCCCTTGTCCTTGGCACCGCCGAGGATCAGCGTCGGCACCGTGATGCGGTGCAGGTCCGGGCCGAAGGCCAGGGTCTTCAGCGCCTCGCAGCAGCCCGCGTGGCCGACGGGATCGGTCGACCGGATCATCGCGCGAACGCGGTCGAGTACCGGCGGGTTCTTGGCGCGGGTCTCAGGGGTGAACCAGCGCTCGATCGTCGGCTCGACGACGCCGTCCATGCCCTTCGCCGCCGCGGTGTCGATGCGGTACTGGAAGTAGGCTGCGTAGTCCGGCGGCGCGTCGGGGCGGGAGTCGCAGGCGATGATCGAGCGCAGCCGGTCCGGGTGATGGATGCCGAGGCCATAGCCGATCATGCCGCCGATCGAGAGGCCGACCCAGTGGACCTTGTCGGCGCCGACCGCGTCGATCAGGCCGACCGCGTCCGCGATCAGCATCGGGAAGCTGTAGGGACCGGGGGTCGCCGGCGTCTGGCCGTGACCGCGCTGGTCGTAGCGCAGGATGCGGTACCGATCCTTCAACCCGTCGACGACGTCGTCCCAGAGGGTCAGGTTGTTGGCGAGCGCGTGGGAGAACACGATCCAGGGGGCGCCCTCCGGACCGTCGATCCGGCAGTTGAATTCGGCGCCATTCGCAGCGATGCGCATGGGATATCAACCTCTTCGCTTCAGGGAGGGATCTGTGCGGATGCGCCGCCCCGATCAGCTCTTCTCGCCCACGTATTCGATTTCGCCGGCGATCTTGAGCTCGATCAGGACGTTCTCCTCGGCGCTGTCCTCGCAGAGCATCGAGCGGTGGGCGATTCCGCGCGGAATGAACAGCATGTCGCCCGGATGCATCACGCGGGTACCCATCTCGGTTTCCCACTTCAGCGCGCCCTTCACGCAGAAGATGATCTCATGGGCGTCGATGTTACGGTGCCAGAAGCCCATGTCCTCCTTGCTGCGCTTGGAAAGGTCGACCTTGACGGTCTTCGCGTCGTAGAGGCGCAGCGGCTTGCCGTCCGCCAGCCCCTTGTTGGTGGGCTGGAACTTGTCGTCGAAGATATTGAAGAGGCGGAACATCTCCGCCTGCTCCAGCACGCCGCCATTGATCATCGGCGACTGGTCGCGCTGCAGGACGACGTTCACGCCATCGATCGTGATCAGCTCGCGGGTCGGTGTTTTCGACATGTGGTGGCTCCTTCTTCCAGGGCGGTTCGCCCGCTTCAATGAACTTTCGTCGTGAAGCGGATCAGGCCGTCGCGGCTCTCGATCCGCCGGATCTCGCCCAGCTGGACGAGATGGTTGAGATGGGCCAGGGCCTCGCCCATCGCGAAGCTGATCTGGTGCCCGTCCAGATTCGGGCGGAACAGCACGGGGAGGCTCTCGCCGGCCGTCACCGATCCGCGCTCGCGCAGCAGGGCGCGCAGGACATTCAGCCGCTGCTCATGATGGGCCTGGATCTCCCGGACCCGGGCGCCAGGGCCGCGGAAGGGCTCACGGTGCGAGGGCAGGACCACCGCCTCGTCGCTCACCTCGCCGCTGATGCGGTCGAGGGAGGAGAGGAAGTCTCCGAGCGGCGTCGCACAGGGCTCGGACGGCCAGACGCTGACATTGCTCGTGATCTGCGGCAGCAGTTGGTCGCCGGCGATATAGAGGCGCCGCCGGCTGTCGTAGAGCGTCGCGAGATCGGGCGAATGGCCGGCACCGGTCAGCACCCGCCAACGGCTACCGCCGATCACGACCGTATCGCCGTCGCGCAGCCGGGTATAGTCGTCGGGGATCTCGACCCCGAGGTGATAGAGGATGGTGCCGTTGCGGAAGACGTCCAGCAGTTCCGGCTCGATCCCATTGCGCACGAAGAAGCGGACCCGGAACTCGACGTCGTCGCTGTAGAGGCCGCGCAGCGCCAGGTTCGCGGCCATCCATTCGATCTGGGTCATCTGCGGGCGGATCGACCACCGGTCGCAGATCCAGCGGCAGTTGCCCATGTGGTCGGGATGGAAGTGGGTCACGATGAGGCGCGTCACGGGCCGCCCGCCGAGCGCGTCGCGCCAGACGGTCTCGAGGATCGCCCGGGTCTCCTCGTCGCCCCAGCCGCAATCGATCATCGTCCAGCCGTCGCCGTCGCGCAGAAGCCAGAGATTGACCTGCCGCAGTCCCCGGAAGGGGACCGGGAGGTTGATGCGGATGAGGCCGTCGTCGATCTCGCGCCAGCCGCCCAGCTCGACCGGCGCGAAGAGCGTCGGCGACATCGTTTCGTCGGTGCGCCCGGCGGTCATGCCGCCTCGCCGCGCATTTCGGCGGCGGCCTGCAGGACGGCGGCCACGATGCCGGCATAGCCGGTGCAGCGGCAGATGTGCCCGCCCAGGACCTCCCGCACCTCCTGCTCCGTCGGCGACGGATTGCGGGCGAGAAGATCGGTGAAGGACATGAGAATCCCGGGCGTGCAGAAGCCGCACTGCAGGGCATGATTGGCCTGGAAAGCGCGTTGCAGCGCATTCAGCGCGCCGCCTTCGCCGGCAAGGCCTTCGACCGTATCGATCCGGCAGCCGTCGACCTGTACGGCGAGCGCCAGGCAGGAACGTCCGGCGACCCCGTCGATCATGACGGTGCAGCAGCCGCACACGCCGTGCTCGCAGCCGACATGGGTGCCGGTCGCGCCGACAGCCTGGCGCAGGAAATCCGACAGCAGCGTGCGCGAGGTGGCGAGCGCCGTCACCTGACGCCCGTTGAGCGTAATCGTGACCGGCACCCGTTCGTTCTGTCCTACCCGTTGCATTGCAGGGCCTCCTGGATCACGCGAGGCGCCAGCCGCCGCAGAATGTCGCGCCGGTAGCGCGCGCTCGCATGGATGTCGTCATAGCCGCCGAGTTCCCAGGCGAAGCGCTCGATGCGGTCCTGCAGGTCGCTTTCGTCCGCCCTGGGCAGCGTGATGGTTCGCGGCCGGTCGGAAACGCCGCCGACCCCGAGGCGGATATTGCCGTCTCCTGCCACGACCGCGCCGATGCCGACGATGGCGAAATCGCCATGTCGGCGCGCGACCTCCCGGAAGGCGGCGCCCTTGCGGCCGACGCCGATGGGGAAGCGCACCGCCGTGATCATCTCGTCGGCCTCCCGCGCCGTGGTCAGCATGCCGGTCTGGAATTCCGGGGCCTTCAGGCAGCGTTCGCCGCGACAGGACCGGAGCACCACCTCGCCCTCCAGCAGCGCGAGCGACAAGGGCAGCTCCGAGCTTGGATCGGCATGGGCGATCGAGCCGCAGACGGTGCCGCGGTTGCGCGTCTGGAAATGGCCGACCCACGGGATGGCGCGTGCGATGAACGGCGCCACCTCCTCGAGCTTCGGCCAGGCCTCGAGCCGCGCCTGGGTCACGGTCGCCCCGACCTCCAGCATGTCGCCGACGATGCGAATCTCGCCCAGCTCGGCGATGCGGGAGATGTCGATCAGCACCTCGGGCTGGACCAGCCGCAGGTTCATCATCGCCATCAGCGACTGTCCGCCGGCGAGGATGCGTGCGCCTTCCCCGTGGCGGGCCAGCAGCTCGAGCACCTCGGCGACCGAATCCGCCCGGACATAGTCGAAGGGTCTGGGCTTCATTGCCCGCCTCCCGCAAGCCTGCGCAGCATTCCGACGATCCTTTGCAGAAGGCCCGGCCGTGTCTCCCCCGCGTCCGCCGGACCCACTGCCGTGACCAGACGTTCGAAGAACTGGCCGATGACCATGCCGGCCGCCCGTTCGATCATGCGGCTGCCGACCGCGGCCACCTTGCCGGCCAGGGTAATGGCGTATTCGTAGCGGATCCGCGTGCCGTCTCCGGACGGCTCCAGGGTCACGTCGCCGGCACCTTCCGAGCTGCCGAGCGGGCCCGTCAGGCTGCCGCTCAGCCGGGCGAAGCGCTCGGTCTTCAGGTCGCTCAGGCGCACATGGGCGGTGAACCGGCCCCTGACCGGCCCGACGCCCAGGCTGACTTCCGCGCGATAGACGTTCTCGCCGACGATCTCGACCTTGTGGCATCCAGGGATGACCCGGCGCAGGTTCTCCGGATCGAGCAGCAGCCGCCAGACCTCGGCCGGCGGCGCGGGAACCTGGAATTCGCCCCGGCCGCGCAGCGCCTGCCCGCCCGCGGCGGCACGCGGTTCAGGCGCCGCTTCGACGAGATCCGGCGGAGGTGCGGGTTCCTCTCCGCTCATGATGGCGTTCAGCCGGTCCGGCGTCGCCGGCAGAGGCACGTCGCGAATGGAAAGGGCATCCGCGATCGCGTTCGCGATGCAGACCGGCGTGCTCATGCAATTGCCTTCCGCCAGCCCCTTGGCGCCCAGCGGCGTGAAGGGCGACGGCGTCTCGATGTGCAGGATCTCGATCGGCGGAACCTCGCAGGCCGTCGGGACCAGATAGTCCGCAAAGGTGCCGGAAAGGAACGCGCCGGCGTCGTCGTAGACGAATTCCTCGTAAAGCGCGCTGGCGAGGCCCTGCACGAAGGCGCCGTGGATCTGCCCCTCGGCGATCAGCGGATTGAGCAGGCGGCCGGCGTCGTGCATCGAAATGTAGCGGTCGACGCGCACCTCCATGGTGACCGGGTCGATTTCCACACCGCACATGTCGAAGACGAAACCGTAGGTCAGGGACGTATTGATCTCGTCCTTGCTCGACGGGGGATCGAGCTGGGGCGGCGACCAGATGCCGGTTTCGCGCAGGCCGGGCTCGTCGTCCTCCGGCAGCAGCACCGGCGACCAGTGCGCCGTGCCCGCCGCACGGGCGAACGGCATGCCGTTGTCGGGGTTGGAACGGGCGAAGACACGGCCGCCGGCGAATTCGATCTCCTCGGGCCGGACATTGAGCTGCTTCGCCGCGATGCGGCCCACCTTCTCGCGGATCCGCTTTGCCGCCAGATGGGCGGCAACGGCCGTCCCCGGCGAGAAGCGGCAGGAATAGGTGCCGGCGGCAATCGACCACTGGTCCTTCTGCGTATCCATCTCCAGGTTGACGGAGATGTCGCGGGGATCGAGGCCGAGTTCCTCGGCGACGACCTGGGCGATGACCGTCTGGTGCCCCTGCCCCTGGACCGTCACGTCGGCGGTGACGCTGACCGACCCGACCGGATCGACGTTCACGGTGACCATCGAGACGGCGCCGTTTTTCGGTCCGACGCGCTCGCGCACATGGTTCGGCACGAGCGTGCTCAGATAGCCCATGTTGGACATGCCGGGCTCGACGACGGTCGCGAAGCCGATGCCGTAGAGCTTGCCGGCCGCCCGCGCCTCGTCGCGACGGCGCTTCAGGTCTTCCAGACGCCCCTCGCCGACCGCCTTGTCGATCGCCTTCGCATAGTCGCCGGAGTCGTAGAGCGCGCCCGCGGGCGTGCGGTAAGGGAAGCTGTCGGCCGGGATCAGGTTGCGCCGGATGACGTCGAGCGGATCGAGGTCGAGTTCGACCGCGATGCGCTGCACCAGCCGCTCGATGGCGAGATAGAGCTGCGGACCGCCGAAGCCGCGCACCAGGGCCGCCGGCATCTTGTTGGTGAGGACGACCCGGTTGATCAGCTCCACATGCTTGATGTCGTAGGCGCCCGTGACCGCCCCTTGCATGCGGTAGAGCGGCCCCGGCATGGGCGCACGCAGATAGGCGCCGTAGTCCTCGAGATTGTCGAAGCGGAGCGCCTGGATCCGGCCGTCCGCCGTGACCGCCGCCTCGACCGTGGTCGTGCGATTCGGGCCCGAATTCGCCGCGACCAGATGCTCCAGCCGATCCTCGACCCAATTAACCGGCCGCCCGCACAGGCGCGAGGCGAGGCTCATCAGCACGATATAGGGAAAAACCGAAAGCTTGATGCCGAAGGAGCCGCCGCTGTCCGCCGGCGTGCGCAGCCTGAGCTTGCTGCCTGGCACCCGCAGCGACTTCGCCATCACCGGATGGGCACTGAACGGCCCCTGGAAATTGGCGAACACGTCGTAGCTGTCGCTCGCGCGCCGGTATTCGGCGACGACGACGAAGCATTCCATGGGCGTGTAGGAGCTGCGCGGGTAGTCGACGGTGATCCTGACGGTCCGCTCCGCAAGGGCGAAGGCCGTCTCCGGGTCGCCATAGACGAAGCGCCGCGAGGACACCTCGTTGGTGCCGGCCCGCTCGTGCAGAATCGGCGCATCCGGCTGGATGGCCTTGTGCGGATCCACGACCGCCGGCAGGCGCTCGTACTCGACCTCGACCAGCTCCGCGCCGTCCTCGGCGGTATACCGGTCGTCCGCCAGCACGATCGCGACCGCCTCGCCCACGTAGCGGACGCGGTCGACCGCCAGGCTCCACTGGTCGATCGGCTCCTTGAGCACGATGAGGAAGGGATCGGAGATCGCCTGGATCTCGGCGCCGGTGATGACCCGGTGGACACCGGGAACCGCCAGCGCCCGGGTGGCGTCGATCCGGACGATACGGGCATGGGCCTCGGGCGAGCGCACGATCGCCGCATGGAGTGTCCCGGCCGGGGCGGGCAAATCGTCGGCATAGCGGCCGGCGCCGGTCAGCAGAGCTGCGTCTTCCAAGCGCCGCATCGGCTTGCCGAGCGGGCCACCACGTGCGGCGGGGCGCGAAGGCGCGATCTGCGCGTTGCGATCTGGGGCAATGGCCGGAGCGACGGCGGCTCCGCCGCGGGGGGCCTGTTCCTGGAATTTCAACGTCTCACCGTCAGATCGTGGTCAGAGGAGAAGCGGCATGGATCAGGTTGGCCGAAAGGTAACAATGGCCCCGGGAAGGGTAAAGGAGAATTTCGTAATTAAACACCAAAATTCGCAAGACTCGCAATTCGGATGAATCCTGCTGCAACCCGGACGACCCCTCGCCCGGTTCGAAGGGGAAAAGCCGGGAGGCGCCGCGGGCCGCCCGTGACGGGGCCGGGCGCAACGCGGCGGACCGGCGCCGAGGCCGCGGCCCGCCGCTACTTCATGCGCATGACGACAGCGCTGTCTGACAGGCCCCGGCGGCCATCCTGCACGCCTTACCCGGCGGAGAGGCCGCGCCGCGGCTTGGGCGTGCCGAGGCCCAGCTCCTCCCAGCGACTGTACGCCGCTTTGATTCGCTCCTCGCTCGGCCATACGGTCGGCGGGAAGCGCGCGCCGCCGAGATCGGGGTCGGGGTCGTAGTCGAGGTTGATCGTCGCGTCGATCAGGACGCGGTTCCACTTGCCCGTGCCGAACAGGGCCGCATTGCGGTCGCGGCGACGGGTGGACGGATCCAGGCCCGCGCCGAAAGTCGACGGCATGATGATGACGTCGTCCTCTCCGGCATTGACGCGATAAGCGATCGCCCAGTCGACGGCGGCGTAGTCGTGGATGTCGATGTCGTCGTCGACCACGGTGATGTGCTTGTAGCGCACATGCGCGGCCGAAGACCCCCAGATCGCGTTTGCGACCTGCTTCGCCTGGTTGCGGTATGTCTGCTTGATGCTGACGAGAAGATTGATGCCGGCGTGGACCGGCGGGCAATGGACGTCGACGACGCCCGGCACGCCCGCCCGGTCGAGAACGTTCCATGCGGTCGCTGCGCGCATGATCGAGCTGCACACCGCGTTCTCGGAAAAGCTGCCGGGGAGCGAGCCCTCGATCGTGCCGCGCAGGATCGGATCGTCGCGGTGCGTGATGCAGGTCACGCGCGCCGTCGGCTTCGGCGAGCGGTCGCCCGCCACATAGCCGGTGAACTCGGCAAACGGTCCTTCCATCACATAGTCTTCGGGATCGGTGCTGATCGTGCCTTCGATGACGATCTCGGCCGAGGCCGGCACCAGGAGGTCGGAGGTCTCGCATTTTACGAGTTCCACCGGCTGTCCGCGGATCGCGCCCATGACGTCGTACTCGCAGACGCCGGCCGGCACCGGCTGTCCGGCGCAGAACCCGAGCGAGGGCTCCCAGCCGATGACGAAGGCGATCGGCATCTCCTTCAGGCCCGCCTGCTGATAGGCGGTATAGTGGTTGCCGATATGCTGGGCGCGCCAGAGCAGGATCGGGATCTCGGTCTTGCTTGCGACCATGCCGCGATAGATGCCGACATTCATGACGCCGGTTACGGGATGGCGCGTCACGCAGCCGGCATAGGTGATGATGTAGCGCCCGCCGTCGACCGCGTTCCAGCGCGGCGAGGGAAAGTCGAACAGATCGATGTCGTCGCCCTTGAGGATGTTCTGCTTGACGGGCCCGGTCTCGACCACCTTCGGCGCGATCGTGTCCTGCAGCAGCGTGCGGCCGAGCTTGACCAGCTCGCGCGGATGGGTATCGGGGTCGAGCCCGAGCATCATCGAAACGCGCCTGTAGGAGCTGAGCCCGAGACCGTAGAGCCGCCGGCAGCGAGCGTCCGGCGAGTTGTAGCCCTTGATGTTGTTGAACATCAGCGAGGGGCCGTCGCCGGTCCCCTGGGCGAGGCGCATGATCGTGCCGAGCTCGACGTCCCAATCGACCTCCGCATCGATGTCCTTGTGCTCGCCGGCCGCCTTGAGGGCGTCGATCCAGCCGCGCAGGTCACCGAAGCTGACGGGATTTCGGGCAATGGTCATTTTCTGGTCTCTCCAACGAGGTCGGGTCGGCAACGGCCGGGCGGTGGCGGCGCGGCTATCTCAGTTCCATGGCAGGTTCGCGCCGATGCGGTATGCGGGCAGGGCGATGGCCTCGCCTCCTACGACGGCGCCATGCCGTTGCTGCGGGCGAAGCGGAACAACGCTCACGATTCCGCATCCCTGGGGAGGCTGGTGCCGAAGGTCTGGCGGGCGAGCTTCTTCTGCCGCCGTTCCTGCGCGGACCAGACCCACAGCAGCAGCACCATGATGACGAGGATCACGGCGCTGATCGGTCGGGTGAAGAAGACCAGCGGGTCCATGCCGCTGCCGACGAGGGCGTTGCGCAGGTTGTTCTCGAGAATCGGCCCCAGCACGATGCCCAACACCACCGCCGCCACCGGAAATTCGTAACGGACGAGGAAATAGCCGAGGGCGCCGAACAGCACGATCAGCATGACGTCGAAGCTGCTGTTGTTGATGGCGAAACCGCCTGCCGCCGCGAGAACGCTGATCAGGGGGACGAGGATGTGGGCCGGAATCTTCACCACCTTGGCCAGATAGCCGCGAGAGGCGAGGCCGAGCACGACCATCCAGATATTGGACACGAACAGAAGGACGGCGATCGCGATAAAGGTCGAGCCATGGTCGCGGATGAAGAAGGGGCCCGGCTCGATGCCCTGGATCATCAGCGCGCCGATCAGGATCGCCGTGACCGGATCGCCCGGGATGCCGAGAGTGAGAAGCGGCACCATGGCGCCGCCCGTCACGGCGTTGTTCGCGCTTTCGCAGGCGATGACGCCCTTGATCTCGCCCTTGCCGAACCTGTCCTTGTCCGTCTTGGTGCGCAACGCTTCGCTATAGGCGACCCAGGACGCGATGGCGGGTCCCGTGCCGGGCAGG
>JAJUFW010000155.1 GCA_029263555.1 Alphaproteobacteria bacterium | reverse complement strand
CGTTTTCGGTGGGCGCCGATCGCCGGGCTGACCCCTGGCCGACAAGGGAGTGCGGGAATGGAGCCCGTCGGGAATGCCCGGCGGGCTCCGTTCTATTCGGGCCGGCGGAGTGGTGCCCGGAACTCCCGTCCGCCGTCAGGGTTGAAGCTCTCGCCCTGGAGGCAATGCGAATTGCAGGGAAGGCCGGGATGGAGGGCAGTCGGGAATACGCGCTCGCGCTCGCCCGGGCCTCCGCGGGGGCGGTGCTGTTCGCGTTCCCGCTCCTCATGACGATGGAGATGTGGTTCCTCGGTTTCTACATGGACCGGTATCGTCTCGCGCTGTTCCTCGTCCTAAACCTTCCGCTTCTGATAGGGCTTTCCTACTATGCCGGATTCGAGCGGACGGCCGACTGGCGCGACGACGTGCTGGACGCCTTGAGCGCGCTCGCCGTGGGATTCGTCGCCTCGGCCGCGATGCTGGGTCTGTTCGGCGTTCTGAAGCCGGGAATGCCGCTCCAGGAAGCCGTCGGCAAGATCGCGCTGCAGGCGGTGCCGGCCAGCATGGGCGCCATGCTGGCCCGCAAGCAACTGGCTGGCGACGGCGGCGGGGGCGAGGGCCGGGAAGAGGCGGCCAGCTACGGCGGGGAGCTGTTCCTGATGACCGTCGGCGCCATCTTCGTCGGCTTCAATGTCGCCCCGACCGAGGAGATCGCACTCATCGCCTTCCAGATGACGTCATGGCATGCGGTGCTGCTCGCGCTCGCTTCGCTGCTGGCGCTTCACGCCCTGGTCTACACGGTCGGGTTCGGCGGCCAAGAGAGCCGGGGCGGCCACGGTCTCGTCAGTGTGTTCCTCCGGTTCACCCTCGTCGGGTACGGGATCGCGCTGATCGTCAGCCTTTACGTCTTGTGGACCTTCGGCCGCATCGACGGCGCCGGCATCAGCACGACCGCCATGACCGTCGTCGTCCTGGCATTCCCGGCAGCCCTGGGCGCGGCGACCGCCCGGCTGATCGTATGACCGCGAAGCCCCGATCGGCGCCGCGGCCCGGCGGCCGTCCGGTGGGACGCGCCCGCAAGATCCCCCTGATCGAATGGCTGGCGGCGGGCACGGGTCTGGTGCTGGTCGGGGGATCGGTGATCTTCATCCTGCTGGAGGGCGTGAGAAGCCTGGATGAGCCGCCCCGGCTCGCGATCGACGCCGAGGCGGTCGTTCGCTCGGGGGAAGGATATCTCGTTCTGTTTCGGGTATCGAACGCGGGCTCCGCAACGGCCGCCCAGGTCGAGATCGAAGGCAGGCTCGTGTCGGGCGCCGGAACGATCGAGACGGGTCAGGTCACGATCGACTACGTGCCCGCCGGATCGGAGCGTCGCGGTGGCTTCGTCTTCGATCATGATCCGGAAGCCTACCGGCTCGACCTTCGGGTCACCGGCTACGCCGAGCCTTGACGCGGCAGGCCCGGCTTCCGGGCGCCTTGCGGAATTTCCGGATCAGCCTCGGCTCCACAGGGTGAGCCGGGCTCTCATCCTCTGCTCGTGCCCGCCCGGCCAGTAGATGCGTCTGCAGAGAGGGCAGGCCCGGACCGCGTCCGGACGGTCGACGAATCGGGAGGGGGCGCCTCTCCGTTCCTCGTCGTCCGCCGGGCGCAGCGGTGCGTTGTCGACGATGCAGCGGGTGAAGGGGGCGTGCAGCCAGTCGATACCGATACTGGCGCGCAGAGTGTGGGCGGCAGCGTCAATCCCGGTCTCGTTCAACGCCACGACCGGAACGCCGCTGCGGCTGGCAAGGGCGCGGTCGCGGGTGATCAGGACGCGCATCTCGGCCTTCGCCAGTTCCAGCAGATCCCGGTCGGGGATGCCGCCCGCCGCGATGGCCGTGTCGTAGCCGGCGGCCCGCAGCCAGCGCCCAAGCCTTTGCAGCATCTCGTCGCACAGAAGCCTGGGCGGGATGGGCGATGCGCGGTCCGGGCCGCTCATCGGGAGGCCAGTTCCGGGCGCCTTGCCCGGGCGATCGTCACATGGTCGAAATCGGCTGCGACCCGGGTACGGGGGAAGACCGCCCGTGCTTCGGCAAGGATCTGGGCCGTCTCGTACCGGGGCGAAAGATGGGTCAGGAACAGCTGCTCGACCTCGGCCTCGGCGGCCAGCGCGGCCGCCTGCCGGGCGGTCAGATGCCCCCATCTTTCGGCCTTGTCGCGATCGGCTTCCAGGAAGGTGGCCTCGATCACCAGGGCGTCCGCTCCGCGCACGACCTCCACCAGGGTTTCCGTCTCCCCGACGTCGCCGATGACGGCAAGGCGCAGCCCCGGATCCGATGGGCCGGCGACATCCTCTGGGGTGATCACCCGGCCGTCGTCGAGGCGCACCGGCAGGCCGGCGGCCAGCCTGCTCCGGGGCGGGCCCTTCGGGAC
The DNA here is from genome assembly GCA_029263555.1 of Alphaproteobacteria bacterium. Classification (GTDB taxonomy): domain Bacteria; phylum Pseudomonadota; class Alphaproteobacteria; order DSM-16000; family Inquilinaceae; genus JAJUFW01. Next base: position 4,620 of record JAJUFW010000155.1, on the reverse strand, counting down.
TGAAAGGCTCTCGAGACGCGCGGCATCCAGGTGCCGCATCGGCACGGCTTCGAACAGGAACCCGAAGCTTTCGGCCTCACCGTGGATCACGGGGAAGGCGCTGATCCGGAAACGGCCGTCTTCGACGAGCACGCCGGGGGCGACCGGCGCGAACGCGACCGGCACCGGGAGTAGGCCGCCTCCCCAGACTCCCCCGGTCAGCAGGCGTTCGGCATATGCCAGGGTGGCCGGACCTCCGTTGATCGTCACCGTTCCCCGGATGTCGAAAAGCGCGAGCGTTGCGATCAGGCCGCCCAGGCCCAGCACGTGGTCCAGATGGGCATGGGTCAGCAGGATGCGGTTCAGGCCCTTGAGCCCGGCGCCGCTCTTGAGGATCTGCCGCTGCGTTCCCTCACCGCAATCGACCAGGACCCGGTGGCGGCCGAAGGTAACCAGAAGGGCGGGGAGGCCGCGCTCCGCGGAAGGGGCGCTCGCCGCCGTGCCGAGAAAGAGCAGCTCGAATCTCATCGAGTCGAACGATGCCACCCGTCCGGTGCGATGTCACCAGGGGCGGGGACCAGGAGGCGCGGCATATGCCGGTGAAGGGATCGGGGCGTTGGGGATCCGCTACGACACGGCGGCCTTTCTCCCTTGCGCGGCCCGGAAAAGCCGTTTCAGAACGGCTTCCGCTTCGTCGGTCGCGACGCTGGCGATCTCGGGAACGTTCCGGTACGCGCCGCACGACATGCAGGTAATCCGGCGGTCGCTCCCGTCGCGTTCGACCCGGAAAAGACGATTCCGGCACTGCGGGCAGGGACCGAACGCAAAGTCGGTCATCCCAAGCCTCCAAAGTCTCCCGAAACCTCCGACGGCACTGAAATGCGAAGCCGGAAAGTTGGTTCCGGGAAATCCGATGGTTCCAGCAGCCGCCCCGTCGCATGGCTGCCGGGATCGTGAATAGAAGGGAACCTCGGACGGGCGGAAAGGTTGGATCATCGGGGTTCGCCGACGGCCGCAATCCGGCCGTCGAGGCGCCTCCCCCCTATGGAGACGGACCATGACCCGGTCGGACAGGCAAGGTGCCGGACAGGCCTTGCCGATGTCGGTGAAGATCGAGCCTTTCGGGCTCGACGGCATGCTCACCCGGCCGCGGCCGGGCTGCGGGATCGTGATCTTCGCCCATGGCAGCGGCAGCGGGCGGTTGAGCCCCCGCAACGAAGCGGTCGCGGTCGGGCTTCGGGAGCGGGGGCTCGGCACCCTGCTGTTCGATCTTCTGAGTCCGGTTGAAGCCTGCGACCGGGCGAACATCTTCGACATCGATCTGCTAGCCCATCGCCTGATCCTGGCGACCGAGTGGCTGCTGCGCCAGGAGCGGTCCGCCGGCCTGCCTGTCGGCTATTTCGGCGCAAGCACGGGGGCGGCGGCCGCCCTGGTCGCGGAGACGGCGCACCCGGATACGGTCAAGGCCGTCGTCTGTAGGGGCGGCAGACCAGATCTCGCATCGCCGGCGCTCGGCAAGGTGCGAGCCCCGACATTGCTCATCGTCGGCAGCCTGGACCGGGAGGTGATCGCCTTGAACCGCTCCGCGCTCGCAGCCATGGACTGTGAGAAAGACCTGGCGGTTGTCGAAGGCGCCGGCCACCTGTTCGAGGAGCCGGGGACCATGGACCGGGTTGTCGAGCTTGCTGCGAAGTGGTTTCTGCCGCGCCTGAGGGGGAGCAGGGCGTGATCGGAATCCTACGGCGAACACCCCTGTTCCAGAACCGCGAGGAAGCCGGTCGGCAGCTTGCGCGGAAGCTTCTGCATCTGAAGGATAAAGAACCGGTCGTCCTGGGATTGCCGCGGGGCGGCATTCCGGTGGCGTTGGAGGTCGCCCGGGCCCTGGAGGCGCCGCTGGATCTTCTTCTCGTCCGGAAGATCGGGGTGCCGGGACATTCCGAGCTTGCCGCCGGCGCCGTCGTCGACGGCCGCGATCCGCAGACGGTCCTCAATTCCGATATCGTTCGGGTCTGCAACGTCCCCGATTCCTATATCGAGCAGGAATGCCGCCGCCAGATCGCGGAGATCGAGCGCCGGCGCCGGCTCTATCTCGGCGCGCGGCCGCCGCCGGAAATCGCCGGCCGGACCGTCATCGTGGTGGATGACGGAATCGCCACGGGCGCTACCGTCAGGGCGGGCCTCCGCAGCCTGCGGCAGCAGCAGGCCGGGCGCCGGGTGCTGGCCGTTCCGTTGGCGCCCCCGGAGGCCGTTTCCCTGTTGGAGAAGGAGGCGGATGAGGTGGTCGTGCTGGCGGCCCCTCACGAATTCGGAGCCATCAGCCTCTACTACCGGGACTTCCACCAGCTCGAAGACCAGGAAGTAATCGCCCTTCTCGCGCAATCGCCGCGGCGCCTTTCCTGATCGAGGGGGCGCCGACATTTCCGGCAACCCGGCGGCAGGTTGGATCGTTTCACCATGCTGAGCAGTGACCCTCGCCCCGAGGCGTCCACCCAGGTCGATTGCGAAAGGAGTGGGCCATGCCGGTCGTGAAAGTCATCGAAATCCTGGCTCAGTCGGACAAGGGTTGGGAGGACGCCGCCAGGCTTGCGGTCGCCGAGGCATCGAAGACCATCCGGGACATAAAATCCATTTACATCAAAGACTTCCAGGCGACGGTGGAAAACGATCAGATCACGTCGTTCAGGGTGAATGCCAAGATCTCGTTCGCGGTCCGTGACAGCCAGAAGGACGGGGACTGACGGGGCCGCCGCTCGCCGGAGCCTGGGGCCGGTCGTCCGCTTGATTGCTGCGTTCATCCGGAACGCTCCGGTGGGTGATTCCGGCGCAGGGCAACGGCGATTGCAGGGGTGGCTCCGCCGTCGTGAAGTATTTGGATGGCGGGAGGGACAGGTTGTTACGCATTTCGGGCCGAATTATGCCGCAATCGTCATTGCCCCGGTAAAGCGAATGCGGTAGTCCCCCAATGGTTGGCCATTCCATATTTGAACATCGGCGAATGCGGCTCGGGCGGAGTGCGCCCGGTTGTGCGGGGCGGAATGGGGGTCAGGACCCGGCGGCGCCCCGAAAAATCCATGCCGGAAGCCGCGGCCGAGCGCCCCGGTGACACTTTTTTGTCTTGAGAATGTCGCAGCGGTTAAACTAGAAAAGGCTAGAAGATTACTGCACGATGTTCTATACACTCAGTCATTTCCGACCCAAAACGGAGTTTCCGGTATGAATCGACGCGTGACAGTTCTGCTTGCCGCTCTTGCGCTGCCCATGGTGATGGCGAGCGGTGCGCAGGCGCAGGAAGCTGATAACTGCAACCCCGTCGTGGATGGCACCCGCGATCCGGTCCGCTCGTCCAGCGGGTTGGTTGTCAGCAACAGCTTCGCGGTGCCGTGCCCTGCTGCGGAAGCTCCGGCGGAGGCCGCGCCCGCCCCCGAGATGCGCACCGAATACCTGGTGTTCTTCGACTGGGATCGCGCTGACGTCACGCCGACGGCCGACGCCATCATCCAGGACGCGGCTGAGGCTGTCGCGAGCGGCCAGGCCACCCGGGTGAGCGTCAGCGGCTACACCGACACCTCCGGCCCGACCAACTACAACATCGGCCTGTCGAACCGCCGTGCCGAGGCCGTCCGCGACCGCCTCATCGCTCATGGCGTCAATCCGGCCGTGATCAGCACTGCCGGCTTCGGCGAGAGCAATCTGCGCGTTCCGACGCCGGACGGCGTCCGCGAGCCGCAGAACCGTCGGGCGGAAATCGAGCTTCAGTAACCGCCGGTACTTCCGATCCGGAAGAGCGCGGCCCATCGGGCCGCGCTTTTCTTTTGCCTTAGAAGGGCAGCAGTTCCGGCAGGACTCCCTCCAGGCGGAGGAGGGCGGTCTTGATCGCAAGCCCGCCGCCGTACCCGACCATGCTGCCGTCCGCGCCGATGACGCGATGGCAGGGGATGACGATCGGGATCGGGTTGCGGTTGTTGGCGCGGCCGACCGCGCGCGAAGCTCCGGGCTGGCCGATTCGGCGGGCAATGGCCCCGTAGCTTACGGTCTGGCCATAGGGAATCTCCAGAAGAGCGGACCAGACCGTCTTCTCGAAGGCGCGACCCGCCGGCCGGAGGGGAAGCTGGAACACCCGGCGGTCGCCGGCAAAATACTCCTCGATTTGCCTTGCCACCTCCGCAATGGCCGTCGCATCCCAGCGGATCGCGGGATCGTGCCTCAGCATATCCGTCTCGTCCGCGAAATTGAGGCGCGTCAGCGTGCCGTCGTCCTCGACGACGGCCGTCATCGGCCCGACGGGCGTGGGGATGCTGCCGGCCCAGTGCGTCATGGGACCACCTCCTGAATGTCCCGATGGTAGGCGGCGCCCGCCCCGAGGTTCAAGTCCGGCACGGTCCGGTCATTCGCCCGCGGCGATCCCCTCCCGGCGGGGATCGGCGCCGCCGATCAAGATCCCGTCGGCCAGGATATGAATGGCGTGCAGTCCGCTGTTCAGGTCCGTCACCGCCACCTCGTGACCCAGGGCCGACAGGGCAGGCTCCAGCGCGGTGGCGCCGGTGCCGGTCTCCAGCTCGGTGCGTCCGTTCCGGTTCACGACATGCCCCAGCGAAATCGCGTCCTGGACGTCGAGCCCCCAATCGATGACGCCGACGATGG
>JAJUFW010000135.1 GCA_029263555.1 Alphaproteobacteria bacterium | reverse complement strand
GCCAGGGCGGGTTGACGATCACGAGCCCCGACCCGTTCAGCCGGTCGGCCGGACGGTCGCGGTAGAGGGTCATCTCGACGACGAGCATCCGCCGGATGCCGGTCATCGACAGTTCCCCGTGGAAGCGCTCGACCGGCGCGTCGTGCTTGATCGGGTACCAGAGCGCGTAGATCCCCGTCTCCCAGCGTCGATGGGCCGCGCGGATCCCGGCCACCATGCGCTGGAATTCGTCGGCAACCTCGAACGCCGGATCGACGAGCACGAGCCCCCGCCGCTCGGGCGGCGGCAACAGCGCACGCAGGGCCTCATAGGCGTCGCGCCGGTGGATCGAGACCTGGGGGTCTCCCCGGAACAGGCCGCGGAGGGTCGCCTCGTCCTCCGGATGCAGTTCGACAAGCACCAGCCGGTCGCCCGGGCGCAGCATGGCGCGGGCGATCCGCGGCGAACCCGGATAGGCGGAGAGACCGGGACCGGCGCCGTTCTCGGCCCGGACCAGGTCCAGATAGGCGGCGAGCGCCGGGCTGGACGGCGACGCTTCGAGCAGGCGGCCGATTCCGTCGCGGAACTCCCCGGTCTTCCCGGCCTCGATCCCGGTCAGGTCGTAGCGGCCGATGCCCGCATGGGTGTCGAGGACGCAGAAGGGCTTTTCCTTCGCGCGCAGCGCTTCCAGCAGCAGCACGAGCACGACGTGCTTGAAGACATCCGCCGGATTGCCGGCGTGATAGGCATGGCGATAGTTCACGGGGGAGTTCCTTAGCGGGTTCCGGCCGCCGAAACCAGCCTCACGCGTCGAGCCGGCCGCGTCCCCGCGGGGCATGGGTTCCGGCAACGACATCCGCCATCCTGTCCTCGCCGTGGCAGCGCAGCACGACGACCAGCCCGTCCACCGGCAGGCCGGCCTCGGTCCGGCTCCAGTCCCGGCTCAGCGCCGCCAGTTCCATCCCGGCGACGGCCGCCTGCGCGGCGACGTAGAGCTCGTTATGGGCATAGCGGTTCCGGTCCCGCAGCACATAGCCCGGCTCGTCGGTGCTTTCGAGGGTGAAGGCGAACAGGCCACGAGGATTGAGACAGCGCCGGACCGCAGCGAAGAGCCCGCCGAGTTCGCCCAGATAGACCAGCACGTCGGCCGCCACGATCAGGTCGTAGCGACGATCGGTCCGCCCGAGGGCGGCCGTCAGCTCGGCCACGGCAAGCGCATCATAGATCTTCCGCGCCCTTGCCTTCGCCACCATGGCCGGCGACAGGTCCACGCCTTCCAGCCATGAGGCGGTGTTCCGGAAGGCCTCGCCGGCCAGGCCCGTGCCGCAGCCGAGGTCCAGGACCGACACGGGCTGCGCGTCGGAACCCCGGACCGCATCGACCGCCTGCCGCAGCAGGCCGGGTGCCCGGTATCCCAGCCGGTGGGTAAGCGATTCATCGAATCGGGGTGCGTACTGGTCGAACAGCGTCCGCACATAGGCCTCGGGCAGCCGCTCAGGCGTCGGCGCCGCCCCCAGGATTGCAAGCCGCACCGAAGCCCCCATACGGTCGCCGGGATCGGCCGCGAGATAGCGACGATAACTTTCGGCCGCGCGACCGTTCTGCCCAAGCTGTTCCAGGGCCTGGCCCAGGCTGAAATGCGCATCGGCATAGCCCGGATCGAGTTCGAGGGCGGCTTCGAAGGCGGACGCGGCTTCGTCGGCCGCGCCGTCGGCCAGGAGCGCAAGGCCGATCTCCAGCCGGCGCTCGGCCGTAGGGTTGGACGATCCCATGGATCGATTGTCGGAAGAGGTTGAGAACGGACGAGAACGGGAGGACGATACCGAACGCTGTCGTAAGGGTTGCAGAAGAACCTCGGGTTCAGGCATCTAATCCTGTCGTCGTTGCTTGAAAACTGCATCGCTCGCGGGACGGCCATGCGGTGGCTGCGGAGCCAACACGGCAGGACCACATTCCCGCCGCCTTGCCCGGCTAGCTTCCGGACCCGAGCGCAGACGAGGAGCGGTATCGCGTGTTTCGCGCCCTGGCAGGCAGATTGGCCGGGCTGTTCCGGTTGGTGATCGTCCTTGGCGCCGCACTTGCCGGCACGCAGCTCGCCGCGTTCATGGACGCCTACGAACAGAATCTCTCCGGCCGCGTGGACGAAGCCGAACGCGAGGTCGAGGCCATCATCGAGCGGGCGCGGCAGGCGGACATGCCGCTCTGGGCCTATCTGGAGGAATTCCAGAACGCATCCAACCCGGTCTTCGTCCGCGAGGGCGGCGCCCTGCAGGCGCGGATCAGCAGGGCCGCCTTCCTGGCCGACGACCTGCGCGCCCTGGACGAAGCGGATGTCGTGCTGAAGCCGTTCGTGTTCCTGGGCCGGATCGATGCCCGGATCGCATGGGACACCTGGGAACGCTTCACCCCCGCCGTGCCGATGAGCGCGGTCGGCCTGATCTATACCGGGATCGCCCTGCTGGTCGGGCTGATCCTGTCGGAACTCCTGATCGCGGCGGTGCGGGCGGGAGGACGGCCCATCCGCCGCCTGACCGGAATGGCCGCGGGCTGACGTCGCCGGGCGCCTCCGACTTTTCAGGGGTCGGGCGGCCCGGCCGGCGCCCTTCGTGCGTTATCTTGCGGATCATCGGAAGCCTACCGTCAACTCAAGGGAGAAGCCGCCGATGCGCTCTTCGCTCATGAAGCCGCTTCGCCTTCTGGTTCTCGCGATCGCCCTCGTCTCGGTCCGGGACGTCTCCGCCCAGGATCTCGACGGCGCCAGGACCTTCCTCCAGGACCTGGCCGATCAGGCGCTTGCCGTACTGGCCCGCCAGGACATCAGCGACGAGCAGGCGGTCGAGGAGGCGCAGAGGCTGCTCCGTACAGGGTTCGATCTGCAGACGATCGGCCGCTTCGTGCTCGGCCGCTACTGGAACACGGCGACCGACGACCAGCGGCGCGAATACATGGCCCTGTTCGAGCGCATGGTCCTGACCACGTATACGAGCCGGTTCAACGAGTACGAGGGATCGACTTTCGACGTCGGCGAGGCCAGAGCGATCAACGAGCGCGACATGGTCATTGCCTCGGTCCTGAACAGGCCGGGAGCGCCGCCCCTCAACATCTCGTGGCGGGTGCGCCAGCGGTCCGACGGCTTCCAGATCGTCGACGTCAGCGTCGAAGGCGTCAGCATGGCCGTGACACAGCGCAACGACTTTGCCTCGGTCATCCAGCGGAACGGCGGCCGGTTCGAGGCCCTGCTGCAGCGGCTGCGCCAGATGGTCGGGTGACGGCCCACCCGCCGGCTCCCTTGGCACCCCGTCAGCCGATCCGCTCCAGCGCCGCCCTCAGATTCCCGCCGCAGGCATCCAGGACCGCGTCCGCCTCCTCACGCCCCAGCCCTTGCAGAACCAGGACCGCCGTCTTGACGTGCCCGCCCGCCGCCCGCAGCGCGTCGCAAGCGGCCTCCTCGCCGCAGCCGGTCAGCGAAACGAGCATCCGCTCGGCCCGCCGGACCAGCTTCCGGTTCGTGGCCTGAACGTCCACCATGTAGCCGCCATAGACCCGCCCCATGCGGATCATGAGCAGGGTCGAAAAGAGGTTCAGCACCGCCTTCTGCGCGGTTCCGGCCTTCATCCGCGTCGATCCCGCGACCACTTCCGGCCCTGTGTCCAGGAACAGCGCATGCTCGGCCTCCGCCAGGAGCGGCGAGCCTTCGTTGTTGGCGATCCCGACCGTGAGCGCGCCCCGCGACCGGGCGGCCTTAACTGCCGCGACGGTGAACGCGGTCGCGCCGCTGGCGGCGATGCCCAGCAGCACGTCGTCCGGCCCGATGCCGGCGCTCTCGACCCCGTCGCGGCCGGCGTCGGCGTCGTCCTCCGCCCCCTCGATCGATCGGGTGAGCGAGGCGTCGCCGCCCGCTAGCAGGAAGACCAGTCGTTCGGTCGGCCAGTTGAAGGTGGGCGTCAGCTCGACCCCGTCCTGGACCCCGAGTCGCCCCGAGGTGCCCGCCCCGGCATAGGCCAGCCGCCCGCCGCGTTCGAGGCGGGGCACGGCGGCGTCGACCACGCGCGAAAGCGCCGGCAAAACCGCCCGGACGGCGGCGATGGCGGCGAGCTGCCCCTCGATCATCGCCTCGAGGATTTCGCCGTTCGACCAGACGTCGAGGTTTTCGAAACGGGAGCTGACGGATTCGGTCTTCACGTGGATTGCGGCCTGATGCCTGAGGGATGGGGCGGCCGATCCTAGCAGAGGCAGGGCCGCTGCGACACGCGTCCGCCGCTACCGTTTCGACGGGCCCGGCGAAGCGGTATCATGGCACGCGTGATCACAAACCACGTCAAGGACCTTCCCGATGGGCACGCCTCAGTCGCTGTTCCTGGGTATCGATGGCGGCGCGACCAGTTGCCGGGCGCGGCTGGAGGATGTGAACGGCCGCGTCCTCGGCGAAGGCCGGGCCGGCAGCGCCAATCCGCGCTGGGGGCTGGAGGCTGCCATGGGGGAAGTTCTGTCGGCGGCACGGCAGGCGCTGGCCGCCGCCGGTCTCGGCGATGACGACATGGGACGGATCCATGCCGGCCTGGGATTGGCCGGTACCGGCCAGAAACGCGACCGCGACGCCGTCCTTTCCTGGCCCCACCCCTTCGCCTCGGTCACCCTGGAGACCGACGCCCATACCGCCTGTCTCGGCGCCCATGGCGGCGGGGACGGCGCGATCCTGATCCTGGGCACGGGGTCCTGCGGCTGCGCTATCGTCGGCGGGCGTGAGACACGGATCGGGGGCTGGGGTTTCCCGGCCTCCGACCACGGCAGCGGAGCATGGCTCGGCCTGGAAGCGGTCCGGCGGGCGCTTCTGGCCCATGACGGGGTGGGGGAAGCGACTGCGCTCGGGCGGCGGCTGATGGCCCGGTTCGAGAACGACCCGGAGCGCATCGTGGCCTTTTCCCAGTCGGCGCATCCCCGCGAGTGGGCATCCTTCGTGCCCCTGATCCTGGAAGCCGCGGCGGAGCGCGACCCCCTGGCAACGGATCTCCTGCAGCAGGCGGCACGGGACGTCACCCTGCTGATCGAGGCGCTGCTCGCGACCGGGGCGCCCCGCCTCTGCCTAATGGGCGGGCTTGCCCCGTCGCTGGCCGAATGGCTGCCGCCGCCCGTCCGGGGGATGCTGGCGCCCTCTGCAGGCGATGCCCTGTCGGGCGCCCTGCTGCTGGCACGCCGCGCCGCGGGGGCGGAACCGGCGGTCGCCGGCGCCCGGGAGTGCGCCTGATGGGCGGCCGGCGCGGCGCACCGCCCTCCCCCCGTTCGCGGATGGCGGCGGAGGCATTGGAAACCCCGGCGGTCGTGTCCCGGCAGATCGCCGCGAACCGAGACGCCGTGGCCGGGCTGTCGGCGGAGTTGCGGGCGCGCCCGCCGCGCTTCGTCGTCACCTCGGCACGCGGCAGCTCAGGCAACGCCGCCATGTTCGGGAAATACCTGATCGAGACCCGGCTGGGCCTGGTGACCGCGGCCGCGGCGCCGTCCGTGGTCACGATCTATCGCCGCCGACTGGCCATGGAGGACGCGCTCTTCCTCGCGATCAGCCAGTCCGGCCGCAGCCCGGACCTGATCCGGCAGGCGGAGGCCGCGGCCGAGGCCGGCGCCTGCACGGTCGCCCTCGTCAACGACGACCAGTCGCCGCTGGCCGCGGTCTGCCGCCATGTCTTGCCGCTTCATGCCGGCCCGGAGACGAGCGTCGCGGCGACGAAGTCCTTCATCGCCTCGTTGAGCGCGCTCCTGCAACTGGTCGCAGCGTGGCAGGGGGACGAGGGGCTGGCCCGCGCGCTCGACCGGCTGCCGGCGGCGCTGGAGGCAGCGACCCGGCTGGACTGGCGGAAGGCGCTGCCGGTCCTGGACTCTGCGTCCGACATGATGGTGATCGGACGGGGGCTTGGCCTGCCGATCGCCCTCGAGGCGGCCCTGAAGCTGAAGGAGACCTGCGGGATTCACGCCGAGGCGTTCAGCGGCGCCGAAGTGATGCATGGGCCGGTCGCCCTGGTCGAACCCGGCTACCCGGTCCTGGTCTTCAGCCCGGAGGACGAGACCCGCGAGGGCCTGGCGGCGGTCATCGGAACGCTGCGCGAAAAGGGCGCTGCCGTCTTCGCCGCGGAGGCCGGCGCCGATGCGCCGGGCCGGCTGCCGCTTTCGGCCGGCATCCATCCGCAGGTGGATCCGCTGCCGGCGATCCTTGCCTTCTATGGTCTTGCGGCCGAGCTGGCCGTACGCCGCGGTCTCGATCCCGACCGTCCGCGTCACCTCCGCAAGGTGACGGAAACCCATTGAGAGGAAGGAGCAAGCCATGGAGGCGCTGACCGGCGGCCGGATCTTCACCGGCGACCGGATCGTCGAGGACCGAGCGGTGCTGATCGACGAGGGCCGCATCGTCGATGTGGTCCCGGAAGGGTCGGTGCCGCCGGGCGCCCGCCGGACGCCTCTCGAGGGCGGGCTTCTCGCCCCGGGTTTCATAGACGTCCAGGTGAACGGCGGAGGCGGGGTCCTGTTCAACGACGAGCCGACGGTCGAAGCTGTCCGGCGTATCGCGGCGGCACACCGCGCCTTCGGGACGACCGGGCTGCTGCCGACGCTGATTACCGACCTCCCCGAAAAGATGCCCCGCGCGATCGCCGCCGTCGCGGAGGCGATCCGCCTGGGCGTGCCCGGGATCCTGGGCATCCATCTGGAGGGGCCGTTTCTGAACGTGGCCCGCAAGGGCGTGCACGAGGCGGACAAGATCCGCCCGGCGACCGAGGCGGATCTGCCCGTGCTCACCTCGCTCGGCAGCGGCCGCACCGTCGTCACCCTGGCCCCGGAACTGGCCCCGCCCGGGTTCATCCGGCGGCTGGCGGCCGCCGGAGTCCTTGTCTCGGCAGGCCATACGGCGGCGAGCCATGACCAGATCGTGGCCGCCCTGGCGGAAGGGGTTTCGGGCTTCACCCATCTGTTCAACGCCATGACCCCGCTCAGCAGCCGTGAGCCCGGCGCGGTCGGGGCCGCGCTTGCCGATCCCCGAAGCTGGTGCGGGCTCATCGTCGACGGCCACCATGTCCACCCCGCCAGTGCGAAGGTGGCGATCGCGGCCAAGGCGCGAGGCCGGATGATGCTGGTCACCGACGCCATGCCGCCGGTGGGCGCGGACGATCCCAGCTATCGCCTGCGGGGCGAGACGATCACGGTGGTCGGCGGGCGCTGCGCCACCGCCGACGGCACCCTGGCCGGCTCCGCCCTCGACATGGCCTCGGCGGTCCGGAACACGGTCCGCCTGGTCGGCCTGGACCTCGAGGAGGCACTGCGCATGGCGTCGCTCTACCCCGCCGGGTTCCTGGGCATGGATGGGGAGCGGGGCCGGATCGCCCCTGGCTATCGCGCGGATCTGGTGCTGCTGGACGATGCCCTCGATGTCCGCGCCACCTGG
>JAJUFW010000349.1 GCA_029263555.1 Alphaproteobacteria bacterium | reverse complement strand
GCCTCGAGCAGCTGCACCTGATCGTCGGGTTCGAGGGCGTGGGCTACCACGATCCGGACTTCTACGCCGAAAGCGTGCTTTCGACCCTGCTCGGGGGCGGCATGTCCTCCCGCCTGTTCCAGGAAATCCGGGAGAAGCGCGGCCTGGTCTACACGATCCACACCTTCAACAGCTTCTATGTCGACGGCGGGATCTTCGGGGTCTACGCCGGCACCGGCCCGGAGGACGTCCGGGAGCTGATCCCGGTCCTGTGCGACGAGATCGTCAAGGTGGCTGAGGAGGCGAGCGAGGCCGAGGTCGTCCGCGCGCGGGCCCAGCTCAAGGCCAGCCTGCTCATGGGGCTGGAGAGCACCATGGCCAGGGCGGAGCAGCTGGGGCAGCAGATGCTGATCTACGGCCGGCAGATCACGGTCGACGAGGTGGTCGCGAAGCTGGCGGCGGTCGACGTGGAGGCGGTACGGCGCGTCGCCCGGCGGCTGCGCCGGTCGCCGCCGACGATTGCGGCGCTGGGGCCGGTCCGCGCGCTTGAATCATACGAGCGCATAGCAGAAAGATTGCAGTAGAAGTCGAAGCACATCGGCGGGAGCGGCATTCCTTGATCGGGTTTCTGAAGACCGGTGTGACGACGCTTCCTGCAGTCAGGGTCGATGGAGGGCGCGTCTATCTCCGCCCGGCGCGCCCGAGGGACTGGGAGCAATGGGCCCAGCTGCGGGAAGCGAGCCGCGAGTTCCTGATCCCCTGGGAGCCGAGCTGGCCCAGCGACGCCTTGTCCAAGACGGCGTTCGCGAGACGCCTCCGGCGGCAGGCATCCGAATGGCGCCGCGACGAGGCGTACAGCCTGCTCGTCGTGGACAAGGCGACGGAGCGGCTGCTCGGCGGTATCGGCCTGTCGAATGTGCGCCGCGGCGTCGCCCAGGCGGCCGCTGTCGGCTACTGGATCGGCCAGCCCTATGCGCGCCGGGGCTATATGACCGAGGCGCTGTCGGCCATGCTGGGCTTCGGGTTCTTCCAGCTGGGGCTGCACCGGATCGAAGCCGCCTGCCTTCCCAGCAACCAGGCCAGCCGCGGGCTGCTCCTGAAGGTCGGCTTCACCCAGGAGGGCTATGCCCGCTCCTATCTGCGGATCGGCGGCGAGTGGCAGGATCACCTCCTGTTCGGGATGGTGCGGGAGGATTTCGAGCAGGCCCGGGTCGTACGAGGACAGGCGGTCCGGTCGCCGGTGGCCTAGCGCCCTTTTGCGCCCATTCTCGGTCAGCGACGGCCCTGAACGCTTGCGCCGCGCGCTGGCCGGGCCGCCGTCAGCAGCCCGCATCCTGAGATCGCCATTCGATGCCGGAACGGTTCCGAATGGCTTCGGGCCGGACGGAAACGGGCCCGGCCGGCGCCTCCGATACCAGGATCCTGGTATTTATCTTCGCCTGAAGATCCGCTCTATGGTCCCTTGTCGGCCCGGCCACCGGTCCGAAGCGGAAGTCCAATGACGGGGGGCCGGGTTCACGCAGGGCCCGGAGGTAGGGTTCGCGTCTTCAAGCCCTGACTTGACCATCATGTCGCGTTTCGCAGTCTTCATCGGTTCGTGCCCCGTCGACAGACGATCTTGCCGGCGCTTCCCACCCCCGCAAGGAGAGATCGAAGACATGTCGGGAACGACCCCAGCCGATGGTGTCGGCGCGGTCTCGAACAAGGATGTCAATCACTTCTTCAGGAAGCGCGGCAATCCTGGCCGGCTGCTGACGGAGAATGCATGAGCGAAAGACAACGCGATCCCGATCGGCGCATACGTGTCGTCCTCGCAGAGGATGACGAGCCCGTGCGTCAACGGCTCGCGCAGATGATCGAGGGTTGGCCGCGAATGGAGCTTGCCGGGGTCTGCGAGACCCTTGCCGAGACCCTGGTGACGATCGAAACGCAATCGATCGATCTGCTGATCACGGATCTCAAGCTGCCCGACGGCAACGGGATCGAGGCCATTCGCCTGCTTTCCAGACGCCAGCCGGATGCGCAGGCGATGGTCATCTCGGTCCTGGCGGATGAGCGGACCGTGCTGGACGCAATCGAGGCGGGGGCGACCGGCTATCTCCTCAAGGATGCCGATCCGCCGGATCTCCGGGACGCGATTGCCGATCTCATGGCGGGGCGTTCGCCGATTTCGTCAAGCATCGCCAGAGTTCTGGTGCGGCGCCTGTCGAAAGACGGAAAGGTCGGCCAATCCGTCGAAGCTCCCAGCCTTACGGCCCGTGAAATGGACGTTCTGTGGGGGATCGCGAAAGGCTTCACCTATGGCGAGCTGGCGGAACGGCTGGGGATATCCCATCAGACGGTGTCGGTTCATATCCGCAACATCTACCGGAAACTCCAGGCTTCCAATCGTTCCGAGGCGGTTTACGAAGCTACCAGACTCGGTCTCATGCGCCTATGAAGCCATCCGATGCCGCCGATCGCCCCCTGGTCGTTCCGGCGACGCTGCTGATCGTCCTGACGGCCATTCTCGCCGCGTTGCCTTTCTTCCTGGGTTCTCCCGATCCCATGTCGGGGCTGACCCTCGACCGCGCGATTGTGTCGATCGGCGATCGGCGATACGAAGAGGTCCGGCTGCCGCATTCCTGGCCCCGCCGCCTGCCCGAGGCGGTGAGCGCCCGGTACGCAGTCGATTTCGAATTGGAGCGTGCTCCCGCAGAGGCCCAGAGCCTATTCATTCCCGTCGTCCGGCAACGTCTGGTCATCAGCCTGAACGGGACGGTCCTCGACAGTTCCCAGGCGACGCCATGGGCCAATCTCTCGCGAGGCTACGTCAAGCTCCTGCCCATCCCGCCGGGCCTTCTGAAGGCCGGGGAGAACCGGCTGCTGCTGACGCTGATCCGCGACGAAGGCATCGTGCCGGGCTATCTTTCCAGGATTCATATCGGGCCGGTCGGAGAACTCGTCGAGAGCCCTTGGTTCGCGGCCTTGCTGAGCGACCAGTCGAGGTCGATCACCTTCGCGCTTCATCTCTGGATCGTCATCGGGTTGCTTACCGTATGGGGGGCGCGGCCGAGGGACGCCATTTTCCGTTGGCTCGTCGTCATCGGGATCGCCACCCTGGCGATGGTCGTCGCCGAATTTCGACCGCTGCCGGACGCGATCGACATCGCAAGGCCGTATATGGTCCTTGCGTTGTCGTCCATCGGCCTGATGATGCTTGCCCTGGCGTTGGCCGTTAGCGCCATTCCCAGGCCGCGCTGGCTTATCGCTTCGATCGTCGGCGTTCCGGTCGCGCTGGTCGCCCTGCACGCTTCGGGGCTGGTGCCGGTCGTCATTACGACGGTCCCGAGCGCGGCGATTGCCATCGCCGGACACGTGGCCGGCGGCATCGTCCTTGTCCGGACCTTCACCCTCCGTCGCGAATGGGTCTTCGGGTTTCTCGCCGTGCCTTTCTTCCTGACGGCCTGGTTCGGCGTCCGCGACGTCGCCGTGGCGCTCGGCCTGCTGCCGGGCGGCTTTCTCCTTTCCACGTTCGTCCGGCCGCTGACCTTTCTGACCCTGCTCGTCATGCTGATGTACAAGCTGGCGTCCAGCCTCAACCGGCTTGACGACGCGAACGACATCCTGCGCAAGCGCCTGGCCGAGCAGGAAGCGGAGCTCTCGGCCTTGCACGCGAAGGAAAAGGAACTGGTCGGTCAGGCCGTGCGAGAGCAGGAACGCCTCCGCCTGATGCAGGATCTGCAAGATGGCCTGAGCGGCCATCTGCTATCGATCATCGCCATGTCCGAACGCGACGGCGACAAGGGCGATATCGAGCGCACGGCCCGCGAAGCGCTGAACGACCTGAGGCTGGTCATCCAATCCCTGGATCTGGGAGATACCGATCTGCCCCTGGCGCTGGCAGGGTTTCGGGAACGGCTTGCCCCGCAATTAAGGCGGTTGGGCATAGAGTTGATCTGGTCCATGAAATCGCTGCCCGAAATTCATGGCGTCACGCCCAGCAATGCCCTTTCCGTCCTGAGGATCCTTCAGGAGGCCGTCACCAATGCGTTGAAACACGGGCCCGCGCGCGTGATCGAGATAAGGGGAGGGGCCGGGCTTAAGGATATGGCCGTCATCTCCGTCGCAAATGACGG
>JAJUFW010000092.1 GCA_029263555.1 Alphaproteobacteria bacterium | reverse complement strand
CGTCCGGGCGTGCGAATCGGTCCGAAGCCGAACAGATCGGCCGGAGATGGGGCGTCAACTACCGATTGGCATGCGAGGCCGGACCGGCGGCCCGCCGGACATTCCGCCATGGGACGGACGGCTGCGCCGACGCAGGTCTGAGGCCGTGAGGCAGGCTGCCGGCCTCATACCTGCCGCCCCAGCCAGACGACTCGGCCGATGATGGTGATGCTGTCCGGCGGCACGTCCCGCCAGGTCGGATAGCGCGGATTGTCGCTGCTGATCGTCAGCAGATTGGTGACCGGGTGGCGGGAGATGCGCTTGACCTGCAGCTCATCCTCGATCCGGTAGCCGTACAGGCCGTCCGTCGTCACCCTGCGTTTCGTAAGGTCGAGCAGCACCTGGTCCCCGTCCCGCAAGGTGTCTTCCATGCTGTCGCCGCTGATCCGGGCGAGGATCAGGTCTTCGACCGAGGTCACGGTCACGTTGCGCAGCCACTGGTGCTCGAACATCTGGTGGAACAGCGGCTCCGGAGAGTCCTCGATGAAGGCGCCGGGGCCCGCTGACAGGCGCAGGTCGAACACCGGAATCGCCGCATATTCGCGGCTCCGGATCTCGAGCAGATGGCCAGCCGCCCCTTCCTTCGGCGCGACCCGGGGCAGGGGAGACGCCGGGATGGCCGGCCGCCCGTCGCGCGGGCGCACCTCGTGGCCGGAGGCCGGCCCGCGGGTCACTCCCGCCAGCGCCAGGACCTCAGGCCCGGAGATCGGCGGATCGCCGCGTCCCGTCAGCACCCGTTCCAGCCGTTCGGCAAGGTCCATGGGCAGGTACGGTTTCCGGAACTCGTCCGATTCATACCTCTGGTAGCTGGAGGCCCCCTTATAGCCGAGCTCCCGCGCCAGACCGTCCATCGACAGGCCGGCACGCTCTCTGAGCGCGCGCAAGGCGGCGGGCAGGGCCGGTCTCGTCTGCTTCTGCATAAGGGAACTGTCGCCCGTACGGGGTGCCCTGTTCAAGACCGGACGGCACCTGGCGTCGTCACGCCGGTCGGGCGACGGGACGGTTCACGCGAATCGGGCTCCGACGCGGGCAGAGCCGGGTTTCTAGCTTCAGGTACCCGTCGTCCGGGCGGGTTTCGTCGCCGGGCGACAACAGGAACGAACGAGGTGGCCCCCGTGAGCATGCGCATTGTGGGCAGACTTCTCGGTGCGGCGATCGCGGCCGCGATTGCGCTGGGAGGCGGTACCGCCTCCGCCGAGCGGCGACTACCGCTCGAGCTGTTGCTGGCGGTCGACGTCTCCGCCTCCGTCGATGCCGAGGAGTTCGAGCTGCAGAAGCAGGGCATCGTCCAGGCCTTCGCCGAGGAAAGCATCATGCAGTCGATTCTGAGCCAGGGCGGGATCGCGGTCGCGGTGATGTTCTGGTCCGGCGCGACGGCCCCGCGCCCGTTGGTCGTCGGCTGGTCCGTCCTGTCCGATGGCGGCGGGATCGAGAGCTTCATCGCCGCGGTGGCGCGGCTGGAGCGGCCGTCCGGCTTTCCCTCATCGACGGCGATCGGCAATGCGATCGAGAGTGCGGTCCGTGCCGTTCTGGACAATGGTATCGAGGGCGGCCGGCGGGTTATCGACATAGCGTCCGACGGAAAGGTGAACGACGGGCGTCCCGTCACCCGCGCCCGGGACCTGGCGGCGTCCAGGGGCATCACCGTCAACGGGCTGGCGGTGCTCGGCGAAGAGCCGGATCTGGAGGATTACTTCCGCGCCAATGTCGTGACGTCGGACGGCTTCGTGAAGACGGCCGCAAGCTACCGCGATTTCATCGAATCGATGGAGGCCAAGCTGCGGCTCGAGATCGCCGGCCTTGCGGGAGGCCAGGCGGCCGGGCCTTCCGTTCCCTGAGGAAGGCCCAGGTGCAGGGCTCATTCCTCCTGGAAGACCTCCTCGCGCTTCTTGGCGATCGAGGGCAGGAACACGATCACCAGCACGATCGCCGCCATGACCAGAAGCGTCAGGCTGATCGGACGGGTCAGGAAGACCGTCGCGTCCCCGCGCGAGATGATCATGGCGCGCCTCAGATGCTCTTCCAACATCGGCCCCAGGACGAAGCCCAGAAGCAGCGGCGCCGGCTCGCAATCCAGCTTGACGAGCACGTAGCCGAGCAGTCCGAACACTGTCAGGGCATAAAGGTCGAAGGCGTTGGAGTTGATGCTGTAGACGCCGATGCAGCTGAACGCCAGGATCGCCGGGAACAGCAGATAATAGGGGATGGTCAGTAGGCGGACCCAGAGCCCGACCAGCGGCAGGTTCAGGAGGACCAGCAGCAGGTTGCCGATCCACATCGAGGCGATGATGCCCCAGAAGAGCGCCGGCTCGTCGGTTGCGACGTTCGGGCCGGGCGTGATGCCCTGGATGATCATGGCCCCGATCATCAGCGCCATGACCGGGTTGGCCGGGATGCCCAGCGTCAGCATCGGAATGAACGACGTCTGTGCGCCGGCATTGTTCGCGGATTCCGGCCCTGCCACACCTTCGATCGCCCCTTGTCCGAACCGTTCGGGCGTTTTCGACAGCTTCTTCTCCACCGTATAGGAGGCGAAGGACGACAGGATATGCCCGCCTCCGGGAAGGATGCCGAGAAGCGAGCCTAGCAGGGTCCCGCGCAGGATCGGCTGCGCGATGGCCTTGAGGTCCGCGCGCGTCGGCATGAGATTCGTGATGCGCTGTACGGTGACCTCGCGATCCTTTTCGTTCTCCAGATTGCGCAGGATTTCCGCAAGGCCGAAGACGCCCACCGCGACCGCGACGAAGTTCAGGCCGTCGGCCAGTTCCAGCCGGCCGAAGGTGAAACGCGGCGTTCCCGTATAGATGTCCGTGCCGACGAGGCCAAGCATGAGGCCGAGAACGATCATGCCGATGGCCTTCAGAACCGACCCGTGCGCCAGCGCGACGGAGGAGATGAGGCCAAGGACCATGAGCGAGAAATATTCGGCCGGACCGAATCTGAGGGCGACTTCGGTGAGAGGCGGTGCGAACAGCGCGATGAGCAGCGTCGCGACGGTTCCGGCGAAGAAGGATCCGATCGCGGCGGTGGCGAGTGCCGGACCCGCCCGGCCCTGGCGCGCCATCTTGTAGCCGTCGATGGCGGTCACGGCGGACGAGGACTCACCAGGCAGGTTGATCAGGATCGCCGTCGTCGATCCGCCGTACTGCGCACCGTAGTAGATGCCGGCGAGCATGATGAGCGCGGAGACCGGCGATAGGGTGAAGGTGATCGGCAACAGCATCGCGATCGTCGCTGTCGGGCCGATGCCCGGCAGGACGCCGATCAGGGTACCCAGAAGGACGCCTATGAAGCAGTAGAGGATGTTGTACGGCGTGAGCGCCGTTTCCAGGCCCAGGCCGAGATTGGCGAGGAGTTCCATGGGCGCCCTCCTAGAAGCTCAGCCACGGCCCGAAAAGCCGGATGGGCAGGCCGAGCCCGACATTGAAGACGAGGATGCAGAAGAGGGTCAGGCCGATGGTAAGGGCCAGTGCCGTCACGACCCGCATCCGCTGGCTGGCGAATCCGGCAAGAAGGGCGACGGCCGCGACCGACGGTACGAGGCCGAACCCCCGGATGGCGAGCCCGAACGCGACCGGGGCTGCGAGGATGAACGCGAGCCCTCGCCACGGTACGCTGCCGATGGTACCGCCGGATCTGCCGATCCCCTGAACGATGATCGCGAGGCCGATGGCGATCAGGATGGCCGACAACACCAGGGGAAAGTAGCCGGGCCCCATACGGAAGGCGGTGCCGAGTTCCATGCCCAGGGCCCCGGCGCCGAAGGCGAGACCAAGGACGATGAAGATCGCGCCCGCAAAAAAATCCTTCTGGTTCAAAGTCATATGCGCTCTGACCGTGAGGCGGCGCCACGCGCGGGTGCCGCAATTGGACGAAGCCGCCGGCAGGCAAGGCCTGCCGGCGGTCCGAAGTCAGTCGGCGTAGACGCCTGCCGCGTTGATCACAGGCGCCCACCGGTCGATTTCGGAGAGCAGCTTGTTCTTAAGCGCCTCCGGGGTCGCCTCTTCGGCCGAAACGGGTGCCGTGCCCAGATCGGCGAAGCGCTGGACGACGTTCTCGTCGGCCAGCGCCTTCTGCAACGCGTCGGTCAGGGCGGCGATGGCCTCCTCGGGTGTTCCTTGCGGGGCATAAAGCCCGTGCCAGATCCCGATCTGGAAGCCTTCGAGACCGGCCTCGGCGGCAGTCGGGACGTCCGGGAGCGCGTCGATGCGTTCGGCGGTGGTGACGGCATAGGCCTTGATCTTGCCCGCCGTGATCTGGTTGGTGGTGTTCGTCGTCTGGTCGCACATGAAATCGACCTGGCCGCCAATCAGGTCGGTCATGGCCGGGCCGGTGCCCTGGTACGGCACGGTCACGAGCGGGGTCTCGATCGCGCTCATGAACAGCATGCCGCACAGATGCGAGGCGGCGCCGATGCCGGCATTGGCGTAGGTGACCTGGTCGGCGTTCTCCTTGACGTAGCTGATCAGGCCGGCCATGTCGTCCGGCGGAAAGTCGGGCCGGGCGACGATGGTCATCGGAACCTCGGTGACGAGGCCGATATAGGAGAAGGCCGACTTCGGATCGTAGGGCAGGCTCCGGTAGAGCGTCGCGCTGGTGGCCATCCCGATGTGATGGAGAAGCAGCGTATAGCCGTCGGGCTCGGCATTCGCGACGCGGGCCGCGCCCAGCGTGCCGCCGGCGCCCCCGACATTCTCCACGATGATCTGCTGGCCAAGCGTGCGGGACATGGATTCCGCGACCAGCCGCGTCACCGTGTCGGTCGGCCCGCCGGCCGAGAACGGCACGACGATGGTGATGGTCCTGTTCGGATAATCTTGGGCTTGTGCGTTTCCGAAGCCGGTGGAGACCCCAGCCGCCATGAGCGCTGCGAGCAGAAGCTTTCGCATGTTTCCGTTCCTTCTCTCCGTTCGCGGCGGGGAGGAACGTCAGATTGTCCAGCCGATCGGGCGCCCCCGATGCCGGATTATCCTCCCCGCAACCTGACCGGGTTGGCCCCGGCATCATCATTCATTTGTCGTGCAGGCCCCTTGCACTTGGATGCCCGCAACGCACATCCGTGCCATTTCCAGGCGGCGGAGTCCATGGCTTTCGAGATCTGTTCATTTCCCGAGGGAAGATGATCTTTCTCTTTCCCCGGCTCTTCTCAGAACCATGTCGACCCGGTCGGGGTTGCCATGGGTCAGCACAGCAAAGAGCCGGTCGGTGACGAACAATAGTCTGTCGCCGTCCAGGATTCGCGCCGACAGGGCATAGTCCCGACCATCGAGGATCCGCGCCGGGTCGTAGGGCAGTTCGAAACGGGCGGGGACGGAGCCGATCTCGTTCTGCCAGACGGCGATCGGCGCCGATAGGGCGTCGGATGCCGAGGCGTCGTGCAGCAGCACCTGGGCGATGGCCGAAGGCGGCAGGGCGATCCGCTCGCGATAGGTGATGCTGCCCGTGACGAGCGCCTGTTGGGCCATGTCCGGCGCCTGACAAGCGCTCGGCGCGGCCAGGCCGAGGGCGAGGGCCAGAATCTTGAGCGGTCCCGGCATCAAGTCGTTCCTCCGTCGGCCTGATCGGTTCCGGTGCGGACCGGCACCTGTCTACGATACCGCCCGGATCCCGCCCGCATGCGACGTCTCGATGGTCCGGGTGCGACAATCACGACAATTAGAAGCTTTCTCCGGCGGGCGAGATGCGGCAAAGTGCGCGCCATATGGCTTTTTTGATGAACAGGGGCGCAGTTATGCCTTTCAATCACGTCAAGCGTTTCGCGATCGCCGCAATTGCGGTCGCCGGGGTCTCCTCCGGGGCCATGGCGCAGGAGATGCAGTTCTTCCGGATCGGGACCGGCGGTACCTCCGGCACCTATTTCCCGATCGGCGGTCTTATCGCGAACGCGATCTCCAATCCTCCGGGCTCGCGTTCCTGTGAGGAAGGTGGAAGCTGCGGCGTGCCAGGCCTCATCGCGACGGCGCTCGCCTCGAACGGCTCGGTCGCGAACATCAACGGCATCAGCTCCGGCACGATGGAATCCGGCTTCGTTCAGTCGGACGTCGCCTACTGGGCCCAGACGGGCACCGGCCTCTATGAGGGGCAGACTAAGGTCGACTCCCTTCGGGCGATCGCCAATCTCTATCCCGAGAGCATCCATCTGGTCGCCAGCGCCGATTCGGGGATCGACTCGGTCGACGATCTGCGCGGCAAGAAGGTCTCCCTCGACGAACCGGGCTCCGGCACCATCGTGGATGCGCGGATCATCCTGGGCGCCTTCGGCCTGACCGAGGACGATATCGAGGCCGAGTACCTGAAGCCCGGTCCGTCCTCCGACAAGATGCGAGACGGCGACCTGGACGCCTTCTTCTTCGTCGGTGGCTTCCCGGCCGGTGCCATCGCCGAGCTTGCGACCAGCATGGACATCACGATCGTCCCGATCGCAGGCGAAGAGGTCGACAAGCTCCTCGAGGAATACGAGTTCTTCGCGGCGCATACCATCCCGGGCGGCACCTATCGGGGGGTCGACGAGGACGTCCAGTCCCTCAGCGTCGGCGCGCAGTGGGTGACCAACGCCAGCCTTTCTGAGGATCTCATCTACGAGATCACGAAGGCGCTCTGGAACGACAACAGCCGCGCGCTCCTCGATGCCGGCCACGCGAAGGGCAAGGAGATTCGCCTGGAGACCGCGCTCGACGGCGTCGGCATTCCGCTTCATCCGGGGGCCGAGCGGTTCTACCGCGAAGCCGGTCTCATTCAATAACAACAGGAGTGCTGTCCCGCGGCGCCGAAGCGGCCCGCGGGACGTTCGCTCCGGCATGATTCAGGACGGGCCGCCCGGTCGCCCGTCCTGAATCGTTTCTGATATCCGATATTTTCTGATATCCGATGCCGGGTTACGGCCCACCGTCCGTTCGCCGGGAACGTCCCGTTTCTCCTGTGCAAGCGGCAACGCCCATAGCGAATTGATTCATGACCATCACTCATATTGACGAGAAGACGGCCCGGGAACTGGAAGAGAAGTTCGATCCCGAGGTCCGCTTCCGGCCGCTGTTCCCGCCGGCCTCCTGGATCGTGGCGGGCCTGCTGTTCCTTCTTTCAGTCTTCCATTACTACACCGCCGGTTTCGGGCTGCTGCGCGAGGTGGTCCATCGCGGCATCCACATGGCCTTCGTCCTGGCGTTGATTTTCCTGGTTTTCGCAGCCACGAAACGCGGGCAGACCACCGCGCATCGACCGTCGCTTCTCTATCCCGGCGGCCTTCCGCTCCTGGACTGGGCATTGGCCATCGTGGCGGCCGTGTCGGTTCTCTATGTCCCGTGGATCTTCAACGACCTGGCGTTCCGCGTCGGCAATCCGCTGCCGATCGACGTCTTCATGGGCAGCGCGCTGATCCTGGTTCTGCTGGAGGCGACAAGGCGCTCGATGGGTTGGCCGCTTCCGGTCATCGCCATTCTGTTCATGGCCTACGCTCTGTTCGGTCAGTACGCCCCGGGCGTGCTGGTCCATCCGGGAACCAGCTGGTCCGGTCTGGTCAACCATCTCTACCTGACCAGCCAGGGCATCTACGGATTGCCGGTCGGCGTGGTGGCGACCTATGTCTTCCATTTCGTCCTGTTCGGCGTGCTCGCCACGCGCATCGGGCTCGGCCAGCTCTTCATCGATCTGGCAACGGCGGCTGCCGGACGCTTCGCGGGCGGCCCGGCGAAGGTCTCTATCTTCTCCTCCGCGCTGCTCGGCTCGATCTCCGGCTCATCGATCGCGAACACGGTGACCACCGGATCCCTCACCATTCCGGCGATGGCACGGGTCGGCTATCCCCGGCATTTCGCCGGCGCCGTCGAGGCGGCGGCCAGCACCGGTGGTCAGATCATGCCCCCGGTCATGGGCGCAGCCGCCTTCTTGATGATCGAGTTCCTGGGCATCCCCTACCGCGACATCATGCTGGCGGCCGCCGTTCCGGCGTTCATGCACTTCTTCGGCGTCTTCATGCAGGTGCATTTCGAAGCGAAGCGCCTGGGAT
Organism: Alphaproteobacteria bacterium; assembly: GCA_029263555.1. GTDB lineage: Bacteria > Pseudomonadota > Alphaproteobacteria > DSM-16000 > Inquilinaceae > JAJUFW01. The sequence goes on along the minus strand of JAJUFW010000092.1, from coordinate 691 downwards.
TGCGGGGTCTCACCGCAGAGGAACTGCCGAAGGTCTGGCAAGTGCTGAAGCGCGACTGGCCGACCCTGGCGCCGCTCTTCATCCTCATCGGCATCCTGATCAACGGCAATACACCCTATCTCGCCGCGTTCTGGGGGATCACCGCCTGCGTGGTCATCGGGTTCCTGAACCCGCGCCGGCGCCTGACGCCCCGGGACGTCTTCGACGGCTTCGTGACCGGGGCGAAATATGCCCTCTCGGTCGGTGCCGCGGCGGCGACGGTCGGCATCGTCATCGGTGTCGTCACGCTGACCGGCGTCGGCTTCAAGATGTCCTACATCGTGACGTCGACGGCGGCGTCCTGGGCCGGGGCGATCGCGCCGCTAATTCCGTTCGACCTGCTCACGACGGCCACGCTCACGCTCATCGTGACGCTGGTCCTGACGGGTGTGGTGTGCATTCTCATGGGATGCGGCATCCCGACCACCGCCAACTACCTGATCATGGTGACCGTGGCGGCGCCCACCCTAGGGCTTCTCGGCGTGCAGCCGCTTGTCGCGCATTTCTTCGTCTTCTATTACGGGGTCCTCGCGGACATCACGCCGCCCGTGGCGCTCGCCGCCTATGCGGCGGCGGGTATCGCGAACGCGAATCCGTTCAAGACGGGCAATACCGCGTTCCGCCTCGGGATGGGCAAGGTGCTGGTGCCTTT
>JAJUFW010000310.1 GCA_029263555.1 Alphaproteobacteria bacterium | reverse complement strand
CCGGTCGATGCCCATGTATTTGCGGCCGTAAAGGGATTTCTCGACCCAGGAACCGTAGCGCTCGGTAACGTCGCATTCGGCGTCGGAAGCCAGAATCAGCTTCAGCCCGTACTTGGCCGCGAACCTGTCGAGCTTTGCGACCGGGTCCTTGGAGATGCCGATGACCGTGGCACCGGCCCCGCCGAAATCCGGCAGGGCGTCGTTGAAGCCGCAGCTTTCCGTGGTGCAGCCGGGCGTGTCGGCCTTGGGATAGAAATAGACGATCACCTTGCGGCCCTTCAGCGCCGAAAGAGAGACCTCGCCGCCGCCGGCGGTCGGAAGGGTGAATTCGGGCGCTGGCTGACCAAGTTCGACGGTCATGTATTCCTCGGCTCTTGCTGGTGGGATCAGGGCGGGTGAGTTTCGGATCGCCGGATTCGGCGTCCGGGGTCAACCTTTCTCGGCACGGTCCTCGGCGTCCTCGCGCGGCAGGCGGGCGGCCGGCTCCTCGATGAGGGCCCGGAAATGCGCGTGGACCCTGGCGGCGGCCTCGACCGCAAGCGCCTCGGCCGTCTCGAAGTCGATCCCGTCCCGCTCGGGGAATGCCGCGCGCGAGAGGCCGGATTTCAGCGCCGCGGGTGCGGTCTCGGGCTCGAACCTGCCCTCATGGGTCAGCCTCAGATAACCCTGGATGCGCTGCCACAGCCGCAGGGCCGAAACCAGTTCGGCCGCCGTCTCCGGTGCGATCAGGCGGGCCTCGCCCAGCCGCTCCAGCGCTTCGGCGGTGTTGGGGCTCAGCACCTCGGGATGGGCATGGCCGTGGCGAAGCTGCAAGTATTGGGCAAGGAACTCGATGTCCACCATGCCGCCGCGCCCGTGCTTTACGTCCCAGACGCCGCGGTGCGGGAACTGTTTTTCGATCCGCGCCCGCATGTCGGCCACGTCGCGAAGCAGGACGTCCGGATCCCGCGGGGCGGTGAGCACCTTCCGGATCACCTCCTGAATCCTGCGGCAGAGCTCTGGCGGGCCCGCCACCGGCCGCGCCCTGGTGAGCGCCATGTGCTCCCAGGTCCAGGCGCTTTCGGCATGATAGCGCTCGAACGCCTCCAGCCCGGTGGCCACCGGTCCCTTGCTGCCGGAAGGGCGCAGCCGCATGTCGACTTCATAAAGTGAGCCCTGGCCGGTGGGCGCCGTGATCGCGTTGACGATCCGATGGATGAGCCGGGCATAGTAGACGCCGGCCAGGAGAGGCTTGGGACCGTCGGATTCCGCGGAAATGTCCGGGGCGTCATAGACCATGATCAGATCCAGGTCGGATCGCAGCGACATCTCTCCGCCGCCCAGCTTGCCCATGGCCAGCGTGGCCAGCGCCGGCCGGCCGAAACCGCCGTGCCGCGTCGCGAACTCCGCCTCGACCCGGGGAATCAGGGCCTGCAGCCCCACCTCCGCCAGCGCGGAGAGAAAGGCGTTGCAGTCCACGACATCGGTGATCCGCCGCAGAATGTGGACGCCAGCCCGGAAGCGGTGGTCGTTCGTCCAGCGACGGACGATGTCGAGCATCTCCTCGAAATGGCCGGCGGTGGAGAGAAGCTCTTCCAGCTCGTCCCGAAGCGATGCCGGGTCGGGAAGCTGGTTCATGAAGCCCGGCGTCAGGACAGCGTCCAAGAGCTGGGGATTGCGCGCGAGATAGTCCGCCAGCCGTCCCGAAGTGCCCAGGAGCTCGGCAACGAGATCGAGGAGCTGCGGATTCGACCAGAACAGCGAGAAGATCTGGATGCCGGCCGGCAGGCGGCTGATGAACTCGTCGAGCCGCAGCAGCGCCGTATCGGGATTGGCCGTCTTTCCGACCGCCGCCAGCAGCGTCGGCGCCAATTGGGTCAGAAGCGTGCGCGCCTTCTCGCTGCGCGTTGCCCGGTAGCGCCCGTGCAGCCAGCCGCGGACCAGGGCCGCGGCCCCGTCGGGATTGCCGAACCCCATCTCCCGCAGAGCTTCCAGCGTCCGCTCGTCCTGGTCGGCGCCCGTGAAATTGAGGTCGCTGCGGCCTGGCATGTCCGGCTCTTCCTCGAACAGGGCGGCGTAGCAATCCTCCACCCGCTCCAGCGTTTGGCGGAGCCTCTGCCGGAACTCGGTGGGCTCGCGGAATCCGAGAAAGGTGCCGATCGCGGCGACGCCCTCGGGTCGGTCCGGCAGCTCGTGGGTCTGCTGGTCGTTGACCATCTGCAGTCGATGCTCCACACGCCGCAGGAAGCGGTAGGCCTCGGCCAGGTCGCGGGCAGTTTCCTCGTCGATCCGCCGCTCCCGCGCCAGCGCCTGCAGGCCCTCGACGGTCCCGATGGCGCGCAGCCGCGGGTTCCGGCCGCCGAAGATCATCTGCTGGGTCTGGACGAAGAACTCGATCTCCCGGATGCCGCCGCGGCCCAGCTTGACGTTGTGGCCCTCGATCGCGATCGCCTGATGGCCGCGATGGGCGTGGATCTGCCGCTTGATGGCGTGGATGTCGCTGATCGCCGCGAAATCCAGATTGCGCCGCCATATGAAGGGCCGCATCGACTGGAGGAAGGCGTCGCCGGCTTGCATGTCGCCGGCGGCGGGCCGGGCCTTGATCATGGCCGCGCGCTCCCAGTTCTGAGCCATCGAGCCGTAATAGACCTCCGCCGCCGTCACCGAGACCGCCGGGGGCGTCGCCGCCGGGTCCGGCCGCAGGCGCAGATCGGTGCGGAACACATAGCCCTCAGCCGTCCGCTCCTCCATAATGCGGACGAGATCCCGCGTGAGGCGGATGAAGGTTCGCGCCATCTCGTCGGGTTTCTTCGTTCGCACACGAACGTCGTCATAGAGGACGATCAGGTCTATATCGCTGGAATAATTGAGTTCCCGTCCGCCCAACTTGCCCATGCCAAGTACGATCAGTCCGGAGTCGCGTTCCGGATCCGCCGGGTCGACAAGCTCCAGTGCGCCCCTTCCCGCGGCCTGGCGCAGAAGATGCCGGCAGGCAAGGCGAAGGCATGTATCGGCTAGGGTGCTCAGCGCACCGGTCACCTCATCCAGCTCCCACCGATTGCCGATATCGGCAAGCGCGATCAGCAGCGCCGACCGGCGCCTCAATCGGCGCAGCCCGGTCATCAGTCGCGACTGGTCGGCCTCGTCGCGGAACTGGTCGCACGTCTCCCGGATCAGCCGTTCGAACAGGGCGTTGGGTTCGGTCTGCACGATGTCGCGCATGAAGCCCGGCTCGCGCAGGATCGTCTCGGTGAGGAAGGGGCTGTTGCCGAAGACGGCCTCCAGCATCCGTTTCCCGGCGGGATCGGCGGAAAGGGCCCGGGCGAAGGATTCGATGGCTTCGTCGCCGCACCCGGCCGCTGCTTCATGCCATCGTTCCAGGCCGAGGCGGGCCCGGTTCGGATCCGCCGGGAGTGGCCAGTCGTGGATGCTCAACATCTGGGATGATCGCCTTTTCGCCGCGCCGGTTGCCGGCCAGAGGGTCTCCGATGGTCGGGAACGGGTCAAGCCGGGGCTGCGCTCCGGAACGGATGTGATCCCGTGATCCTGAAGTCGACCCGGATCGCGCTCGAGGCGATAGGATTCCTCGTCGCGGGGCTGGCCGTCCTTCTGGGGCTCGGCGTGTGGCGGTTGTCGTCCGGCCCGGTCGAAGTCGACTTCGTCACGCCCTATATCGAAGACGCCCTGAGCCGCGACGGCATGCGCCTATCGATCGACGGCACCAGCATCCGCTGGAACGGCTTCGACCGGCCGCTCGATCTCGTCGCAGAGGGGGTCGAGCTGTATGGCGGCCGGGCCTTGCCCATCGCGCGCGTTCCGGCGATGTCGCTGTCGTTGAGCGTCCGCGGACTGCTCCGGGGCGAACTGGTGCCCCGACGCATCGAGCTTCTGCGGCCGCATCTGAGGGTCGAACGGCTGGAGGACGGGGCATTTCGCTTCGGGCTGGCCGATGCGGAAGCACCCTCGGATACGGCGGCCAGCGAGGCTGTCGGAAGGCTGCTGTCCGCACTTCGCGGGAACCCCGCGATCAGCGGCGATCCCCTGGCGGCCATCGATGCGGTCAGCGTGACCGGAGGGCGCATCACGCTGGACGACCGCATGCTGGGCATCAACTGGTATGCGCCAGTCGCCGACATCGATCTTCGCCGGACCGAAGGCGGCGTGGTCGGGACGGCACGGCTGGACGTGGAGCTGGAGGGCCGGACGGTCCGGCTGGAGGCCGACCTGGACTACGGCACCGATACCGGCACGACCAGAGCCGAACTGCGGGTCGACAATCTGGTCCCGGCCGATCTGGCGGACCGGGACCCGGTCCTGGCACCGCTTGCCGTGCTCGCGTCGCCGGTGCGGGGGACGATACGCGCCTCCTTCGGCACGACCTTCGTGCCGCTGTCGACGACCTTCATTCTGGAGGCGGGCGCCGGCGT
>JAJUFW010000647.1 GCA_029263555.1 Alphaproteobacteria bacterium | reverse complement strand
TTCCAGATCGAACAGGTCCTTCCAGGCGATCGGCACCCCTTCGAGCAGGCTGCGCGGGCGACCGGCCCGGACGCGTTGCGACGCCTCCCTGGCCTCCGTCCGGGCGCGTTCGGCGGTAAGACGGGTGAAAATCGCCGGATCGCCTGACGCGTCGATAGCGGAAAGCGTAAGCTCGGCGACGTGCTCGGGATCGACCATCCCCGATTGCACAAGCGCACCGATCTGCAGGACGGAACGCGCCTTAACGTCGATGTCGGTTGACACTTAGGATCTCCCCATCGGCGGACCGGAGCGTGGCCGCCCGTGACGGTCGTCCCGGCCCGCCCCTCCTCGCCCCCATATAGGCTGGAAACCAGATTACCATCAACGGATGGTGGTAGGCCCGACCGAAAATGGCGCCTGGCCTTTCGCCCTCCCGGTCAAGCGCGCGGCGTGCGGCATCTTTGCGGCGGTCGGGTCCGCCCGGTCAGGGATGCGCCGGCGCCAAGCCCGCCCGTTCGCGGAGGCCGGGCATGCGGATATCCACCTCCTGACCTGCGAGATCGTCGGCCTCCGGTCCCGCAAGCCACAGCATCACGCGGGCTGGATCGCTTGCGGGCAACAGCCGGTCCCGGGGAATGCGGCTGATCTCGTTTATGCCGGAGGCCCGGATCGTCACCTGCATGTCGGTGTCCACGACGCCGGGACGGAAGCCGAAGACCCTGATCCCCTCCCCTTGCGTCTCCAGCGCCAGCGAACGGGTCAACATGGCCAGTCCCGCCTTGCCGGCGCAATAGGCGCTCCACCCCTCCCGCGGGGACGCCGCCGCACCGCTGCTGACATTGATGACGGTTCCACCCCCTGCGTCGATCATCGTCGGCAGCGTCGCGCGGAGGACCCGGAACGCCCCCGTCAGATTGATGTCGATCGCCCTCGCCCACGCATCGGGATCGGCTTCCCAGGGGCTGGCGATCGGCTCGATCACGCCGGCATTGTTGATCAGGACATCGATCCGTCCGAAAGCGTCGAGCGCCCGCGCGACCGCCGCCTCGACCGAGCCGTAGTCGGCCACGTCGCAGCCGACCGCCAGGGCGGATCCGCCGCGGCCCGATATCTCCCGGGCGACGGCTTCGCACCCGTCGACGCCTCGCGCCGCCAGCACGACGTCGGCGCCTTCGGCTGCGAAGACACGGGCCGTCTCGGCGCCGATCCCGCGGCTTGCGCCGACCACCAATACGCATTTGTCCTTCATCGTCATGATGCGGTCGCCCGGCTTGTCGAAATCTTGCGCGGCAGCATTTCCGGCGTCGGCAGGAAGGCACCGTCACGAACGAATACGGTGCCATAGCGGTCGAACCCGTTGAAGCGGGTTCGCAAGACATTCGTATAAGCGCCCATCTGGCCGATCTCGATCCAGTCGCCCTCGCGGATGTCCTCCGGCAGCCAGTAGGGCCCCGGCATGCTGTCGGTGGAATCGCAGGTCGGCCCGAACAGGTGGAAGCCCGCAAGCCGGCGGCTGACCTCTGCGCCGGGACGGATCACCCGCATCGGGAACTCGATCCCGTCGAACTTCATGTCCGAGAGGCTCCCGTACATCCCGTCGTTCAGATAAAGACAGGAGTCCCGGCGCAGCTCGACCTTCACCACCAGCGAAGAGCCCCCGGCGACGAGGCCGCGGCCGGGCTCGCACAAGAGCTCGGTCGATGGCGGCAGCCCGGCCGCCCGGACCGCATCCAGAATGGCTGCAACATAGTCTTCGAAGGGCGGCGGATCGATGCCCACATAGGGCACCGGAAAACCGCCGCCCACGTCCAGAAGGTCCAGCTCGAGCCCGGCCAAATCCCGCACCTGCCCGACCAGTTCGATCGCCCGGGCATAGGCCGCGGGGGACAGGCATTGGGAGCCCACGTGGAAGGTCAGGCCGAGCCGCCGGCCCGGCTTTCGGGCGGCCCGCAGGAGGTCGGCCGCGGCCTCGACCGTGGCGCCGAACTTGCCCGAAAGATCGCAGACTGCCTGGTTCCGCGGCGCTTCGATACGGA
>JAJUFW010000140.1 GCA_029263555.1 Alphaproteobacteria bacterium | reverse complement strand
GGCGGCGCCGGCCGTCAGCCGCACTGCAGCCGGTCCCGCTCCTGGGCGGCGCGACGCGCGATGCTGGCGGGTGCCTGCGGGAACTCCGACTGGAGCTGGGAGAAGGTGAGGCACGCGTCCTCCTTCTGCCCCATGGCCGACAGCGACATGCCCAACTTCAGCAGGCTGTCCACGGCCTTCGCACCCTGCGGATAGTTCTGGTAGCCCTGGGCGAATGCGATGGCGGCATCGTTGAACCGGCCGCGGATGTAGTAGGTCTCACCCAGCCAGTACTGCGCATTGCTGGCCAGCGGGCTGTCCGGATGGTTTGCCAGGAACTGCTTCAGCGCTGATTCCGCCTCGGCATAGCTGCCCTGCGCCAGGAGCCCGTAGGCATAGTTGTACTGGGCGTCGACCGATCCGTCCGGAAGCGCGGCCGGCTGCGGCTGGCCGGCGGCGGCTTCGCCCTGCTGGCTCATCTGGAGCGTGCCCAGCGTGCCTTCGGTGGAGACCGGGCCCGTTCCGGCCGCCGAATTGTTCTCGGCGCTTCGCGTCGCGCCGCTGACCGCCGGCGCCGGTGCGGTGACGCCCTGCTGCTGCTGCGGCGGCTGCGGCTGGGGCGCCGTTCCGGCATCCCCCGTCGGCGGCTGACCGCCCCCTCCTTCGAGGGTCGAAAGCCGGAACTCGATATCGTTGAGCGCCCGGTCCAGCCGGGATCCGAGCTGCTCGTTCGCATAAGCGATCTCTTCGACCCGGCCGGTCAGGAGCTGCATCTGGCGCTCGATCTCCTGGAGCCGGACCTCGACCTGGGTCGCATAGCTGCCGGTCAGCTCGGGCGCCGGGCCGGTCGCGGCCGAAGGTGCCTGGCCGCCGCGATAGACCTGGCTGGACAGCATCTGCACATCCCGTTCCAGACGGTTCAGCCGATTGAAGAGCTGCTGGTTATCCTGCGCCTGGGCGGGCGCGAGGATCGCGATCGACAGAACGCTGCCGGCGAGCAGCAACCACAAGGGACGGGGCGCGCTCCATCCGGACCTTGAGCGGGCAAGGATGCGCTTGGACATACGATGGAATCCCTTCATCGGAGGCCGCCGCACAACGGCGCCATTTTAGCAGGAGACGGCCCCGAATGTTCACCGCTGGAGGGAGGTTGACGGTTCATGGCGGCAAAAACAAGGCGCTTCCCACCCTGTTCGGGTGAAGGAAGCGCCCGGTATTCAGAGGAGGACGGGACAGCCAAATCGGTCAGCCACAGACCGCACCGTCCTCCGATCACCTGCTGACCTCGATCCGGTCAGTTGATGGTCGTCACGCCCCGACGGTTCTGGGCGTAGGCGGCCTCGTTCGAGCCGAGCACCGCCGGACGCTCCTTGCCGTAGCTGATCGTGGTGATCCGGTCGGCCGAGACGCCCGCCGCGACGAGGTAGTTCTTCACGCTGTTCGCGCGACGCTCGCCGAGGGCCAGGTTGTACTCACGCGTGCCGCGCTCGTCGGCGTGACCCTCGATGGTCACCGCGATGCTGGGGTACTGCTTCAGCCACTGCGCCTGGCGGTCGAGCGTGGCCCGAGCCTCCGGCGACAGGTCGAAGCTGTCATAGGCGAAGAAGACGCGATCGCCGACATTGACGACGAAATCTTCCTTCGTGCCCGGAGCAGGAGCCTCGGCGCCGGCCTGGGCACCGTCACCGGTCGTCGCGACGGAGTTGGACTGGTCAGTACCGCAGGCCGAAACCAGCAGGACCGCGGCGAACAGCGACAGAACCTTCAAACGCATCTGATTAATCCCCCGACACTGGAGTGTTGCGCACTGAACACTTGATCGATCGGAGACGATAATTTTGCGATCATCGCTACCGACTGAACGGGGCAGTGATTCTGCCCCGCCCCCCCATATGTTCCGGCGGAAGATAGTCCGCGATATTTAGGGAATCAAGGGAGACCACGCGGGATCCGAGCCGTCGAGCGGGGTCGGAACCTGCCAGACATTGCGGCCGCTCAGGTCCACGCTGTAGAGGCGCGACTGCTTGGTTTCGCCGTTCGGACCCGAGGGCGTTTCGGAGAAGTACATGAGGACGCGTCCGTTCGGAGCCCAGGTTGGTCCCTCGACGTGGAAGGCGTCGGCCAGGATCCGCTCGCCGGTCCCGTCGGGCCGCATGACTCCGATATAGAAGCGCCCGCCGAGCAGCTTCGTGAAGGCGATCAGGTCGCCGCGCGGGGACCAGACCGGGCTGGCATAGCGTCCCTGCCCGAAGCTGATCCGCTGGACGCCCGACCCGTCGGCATTCATCACATAGATCTGCTGGGTGCCGCCGCGATCGGATTCGAACGTGATGCGCTGACCGTCCGGCGAGAAGCTAGGGGCCGTGTCGATACCGGGCGAATTGGTCAGGCGCCGGGTCTCTCGGGTTCTGAGATCCATCGTATAGATCTCGGTATTGCCTCCGGTCGCAAGGCTCATGATCACCCGGTTGCCGTCCGGCGAGAACCGGGGTGCGAAGGTCATGCCGGGGAAGTCGCCCAGCACCTCCTGACGGCCGGTATCGATGTTGAAGAGATAGACCCGCGGCCGGTCGTTGTAATAGGCGAGATAGGTGATCTCCTGCGCGGTCGGCGAGAAGCGCGGGGTCAGCACCAGGAACTGCCCGTCCGTCAGGAAGCGGTGATTGGCGCCGTCCTGATCCATGATCGCCAGCCGCTTGACGCGCGCATTGGCGGGCCCGGTTTCGGAGATGTAGACGATCCGGGTGTCGAAATAGCCTTCCTCGCCGGTGATGCGCTTGTAGATCGCATCGGACACGATATGGCTCACCCGCCGCCAGTTCTCGGGCGCGGTGAAATAGGCGAGCCCCACCATCTGCGTCTCGGCGATCACGTCCCACAGGCGGAATTCCACCCGGTAGCGGCCGTCCGGCTGGCGCTGCACCGATCCGGTGACCAGCGCCTGGGCGTTGATGATCCGCCATTCGGGGAAGTTCGGGCCGTTCTGGAGGGCCGCCGCGCTCTGGATGAACGAGTTCTTGTCGATCGGCCGGAACAGGCCCGAGCGCTGGAGATTGGCCGCGATCACCGACGCGATTTCGGCCCCTGTCTGGACCTCGTCCGGCGTCTCGCCGAAAAAGTCGGTGACGGCGATGGGCAGCGGCTCGACCACGCCCTGGGTGATGTCGATCTGCACCTGGGCGCGGGCCGGCAGGGCCACGGCGACCGCAAGCAGCAGGGCCGCTACGAAGGTGAACGGACTGTAACGGTGAAGGACTGGGCTCAAGATCGGCTCCTGTCGACTGGTTCGACCGACGATCGGTTGTTGTTGTTGGGCTGATGGGCGGCCCGGAACGACACGCCCAGGCGCCTTCAGAATAAATCCTCCGGATCGAAATTGAATTCGATAACGCTCCATTGCGGCCATTTATCGGCGGGCAGCGGCCAGGGCTGGCAGGCCGGATTGCGCGCCGCCCGAAGGGCGTACCCGGCGGCCGACCGGAAGGCCGGATCGTTCCTGTTCTCCATCAGCTCCGCCGATCGAACGGTGCCATCGGCGTTCATCGTGACCCGAACCCTGACCGCAGGCACGTCGAGGGCGTTCGGGTCGACGTTCCAGCACGGCCGGATCGCTTCCCGCACGGCGTTCTCCTCGCCCGGCGAAAGCCGGGTCGGGGTCAGCGCCTGGGTCGTCGCGCGTTCGGCCTGCTGCTGCGCCCCGGTCTCCGCCTGCTGATTGGCCTGCAACCGCTCCAGCACCGAAGCGATCGCGTTGCTCTGCCGCGGCTGCTCTTCCCTCTCGGGCTGCGGCCGGGGCGGCGGTTCCGGCTTGCGCTGCGGACGGACGTCCGGAACCTGCACCGCTTGCTGCTGCGGCTCAGGTTCAGGTTCGGGCTCCGGTTCCGGCTCAGGTTCGGGTACCGGCTCCGGCTCAGGCTCGGGAGCCGGTTCCGGCTCCGGTTCCGGCTCAGGCTCGGGCTCAGGTTCGGGTACCGGCTCAGGCTCGGGAGCCGGTTCCGGCTCGGGTTCGGGGACCGGCTCGGGTGTCGGCGGCTCAGGGGCCTGTTCCGGTTCGGGCAGCGGCTCCGGTTCGCGTGCCTCGGGCAGCTCGGCCACCTGCTGCGGCGGTGACGGGGGCTCTGGCGGCGTAACCGGCGTCGGCTCGGGCGGCGGCGGCTCCGTCCGCGGAGGCGTGGGCGGGGCCGGAACTTCCGGCGGAGGCTCCGCCGGTTCGGGCGCCTCCGCCGGGCGCTCGACGAAGGTTTCCGAGGGCGCGGAGGTGCCGGCGGTAAGCTCGGCCAGCTCCGCCTCCGAAATCACCTGCACCGGGATGGAGCCCGAGGGCTCCGGGCGTTCGCGCTGGAACCAGGGCAGGCCGAACACCATGATGACAAGCACCACGGCGTGCAGCAGAACCGATGCGATCAGGCTGCCGGGCATGATCGTCCGTTACCGGTCCTCGGCGGAATTACCGGCCGTTCCGGGGGACGGCAGCTCGGCCACCAGGGCGACCCGGGTGAATCCGGCCGCGTTGAGGGCCCCCATGACTTCCATCATGCGGCCGTAGTTTATGTTGCGGTCGCCGCGCACGAAGATGCGGGCGTCGGGGTTCTGCTCGGAAACGGCCATCAGCAGGGCGGCCATGTTCTCGAGTTCGACCGCGCTTTCGAGGACGAAGATCGTCCCGTCCTGCCGCACGCTGACGATCAGCGGCTGGTCGTCCTGGGTCGGCAGCGCCCGCGCCCGGGTCTGCGGCAGATCGACGGGCACGCCGACGGTCAGGAGGGGCGCCGTCACCATGAACACGATCAGAAGCACCAGCATCACGTCCACGAAGGGCGTGACGTTGATCTCGGCCATCGGCCGGTAGGCGCTGCGACGGCGCCGCCCGCTACCCGATCCCGGCGGCTGGATCAGGGCACCCATGGATCAGCCCCGTTCCTCGAGATAGCGCGACAGGATGGCCGAGAACTCTCCGCTGAAGTTCTCCAGCCGGTCCGCGATGCGGGCCATGTCGTTGCCGAACTTGTTGTAGAAGGCCGACGCTGGAATAGCCGCGAAGAGGCCGAGCGCGGTCGCGAACAGCGCCTCGGCGATGCCCGGGGCGACCACGGCAAGGCTCGTGTTCTCCGAGGCGGCGATCGAGGTGAACGAGTTCATGATGCCCCAGACGGTCCCGAACAGGCCGACGAAGGGCGCCGTCGATCCGACCGAGGCGAGGACCGTCATGCCGCGCTCGACCAGCCCCATTTCGCGGGCGAGCGTCACGCCCATCACCCGGTCGATCCGCTGTTGCAAGCCGACGCGCATGCTGCCGGTGGCCGTGAGGCCGTGATCAACGGCGTGCCGCCACTCCTTCATCCCGGCGGCGAAGACCGCGGCCATGGGATCCGGAGGATTGGCCCCGACCCGATCATAGAGATCCTCGAGCGATCCGCCGGACCAGAAGGTCTCCTCGAACTGATCGATGTCCCGGCGCAGCCGGCGGACGCGCATCGTCTTCTCGAAAATGATGGACCAGCACCAGATCGATGCCGCCAGCAGGAGCAGCATCACCGTCTTCACGACGATGTCCGCCTGCAGGAACAGGCTCCAGAGGGACAGGTCGTGAACCGCCGTTGCAGCTCCCGCGCCCATCATCTGGACCGTGGTATTGATCGCCGTCTGCTCCATGATCTTTCCGTATTGCCCCCTGCCGGCCCCCTGCCTCGGGCATGGCCGCGCATCAGTCCCAATCCGATCCGCCCGGCGCGCCCCGGGCCGTTTTCTCGAAAGCTGCCCGCACCGGGGCCGGCACGCGGGTCGCGCGGCCGTTCCGGTCGATGCAGGCGAGTACCAGCTCCAGCTCGGTCAGGGTCTGCCCTGCCCGTTCGACCCGCTGGACCATGCCGAGGCTGGCACCGCGGACGTCGACGATCCTGGTGACGACGTCCAGCAGGTCGTCGAGCCGCGCCGGAGCGCGATAATCGATCCGGCACCGCCTGACCACGAAAGCCACGCCGGTTTCGGCGAGCAGCCCCGACTGGTGGATTCCGAGATCACGCAGCATCTCGGTCCGCGCCCTTTCGGCGAAGCGGAGATAGCTTGCGTGATAGACGATGCCTGAGCCGTCCGTATCCTCCCAGTAGACGCGGACCGGAAGAACATGGGCATCGCCGCTCGCCGGCGGCTCAGTCATCGAAATCCCCTGTTCCTGTCAAGAGATCAAGCTGGACAGAGTCCCGCCGGGGCGGCACAAGCCCCAGGTACCGGTAGCCCTGGTCGGCGAGAACGCGTCCCCGGGGCGTCCGCTGAAGCAGCCCCTGCTGGATGAGGAACGGCTCGATCACCTCCTCAAGCGTATCCCGCTGCTCGGCCAGCGCCGCGGCCAGGGTCTCGACCCCGACCGGCCCCCCGCCGTAGTTTTCGGCGATCGCCCGGAGATAGCGCCGGTCCATCGCGTCGAGCCCCAGCTCGTCGACGTCCAGCCGACGAAGCGCCTGGTCGGCCGCCGCGGCATCGACCGGCACCGTGCCCGCCACCGCGGCGAAATCGCGGACGCGGCGCAGCAGGCGACCGGCGACCCGGGGCGTTCCCCGGGCCCGCTTGGCGATCTCGGCCGCACCATCGGCGGTCATCTCGCAGTTCAGAAGGGCGGCGGCCCGGCTCACGATCAGTTCCAGCTCATCCGGTTCGTAAAAGTTCAGCCTCAGGGGGATGCCGAAGCGTTCCCTCAGCGGCGTCGTGATCAAGCCCGATCGCGTCGTGGCGCCGACGAGCGTGAAAGGCGGCAGGTCGATCCGGACCGAGCGCGCGGCCGGCCCCTCGCCGATCACCAGATCGAGCTGGAAATCCTCCATCGCCGGATAGAGGATTTCCTCGACCGCCGGATTGAGCCGGTGAATTTCGTCAATAAAAAGGACGTCCCGCGGTTGCAGATTGGTCAGTATGGCCGCCAGGTCACCGGCGCGCGCGATCACGGGGCCGGAGGTCGCACGGAAGCCCACGCCCAGTTCGCGGCTGACGATATTGGCAAGCGTGGTCTTGCCGAGACCGGGCGGACCGTAGAGCAGCACATGGTCCATGGCCTCGCCGCGCTGCCGCGCCGCTTCGATGAAGACGCGCAGATTGGCCCGGACCTGCCGCTGACCGATGAACTCGTCCAGCGAAAGCGGCCGGACCGCATTGTCCTGGGTGTCGCCCGGCGCCTTGTCGGGTGCGACCACTCGATCCGAGGTCATGCGGACAGCTCCTTAAGGGCAGCCGGGATGAGCGCCGAGACCTCGGCGCCGGGGCCAAGCTTCCGGGCGGCGGTGGCGACCGCCCCGAACGCCTCGGACCGGCCATAGCCCAGATTGACCAGGGCCGAGACCGCATCCGCGGTCGCGCTGACGGCT
>JAJUFW010000201.1 GCA_029263555.1 Alphaproteobacteria bacterium | reverse complement strand
CTTGATGTCGTTCTGCACGCAGCCGATCGTCGCCGCGAAGATCGCGGTGGAGGCGCCGCCGATCGTGACGATGGCAAGCGCCGTCGGCGCGTACTCCATCACCGGCGACATGCGCGCCATCAGGAAGACGCCGGCCGTCACCATCGTCGCCGCATGGATCAGCGCGGAGACCGGCGTCGGGCCCTCCATCGCGTCCGGCAGCCAAGTGTGCAGGCCGAGCTGCGCCGACTTGCCCATCGCGCCGATGAACAGAAGGAGGCACGCGGTGGTCAGCGCCGGGACCTCGTAGCCGAGGAAGTTGAACGTCGCATCCGCGAGCGACGGAGCGGCGGCGAAGACCGTGTCGAACTCGATCGACCCGAAGATGACGAAGATCGAGAAGATGCCGAGCGCGAAGCCGAAGTCGCCGACCCGGTTGACGATGAAGGCCTTGATCGACGCGGCATTGGCGGACGGCCGCTCGTACCAGAAGCCGATCAGCAGGTAGGACGCGACGCCCACGCCTTCCCAGCCGAAGAACATCTGGAGGAGATTGTCCGCCGTCACCAGCATCAGCATCATGAAGGTGAACAGGCTGAGATAGGCGAAGAACCGTGGCCGCGACGGGTCATGGCTCATGTAGCCGATCGAATAGATGTGCACCATCGCCGACACGCCGTTGACCACGATCAGCATGACCGCGGTCAGCGTGTCGAAGCGCAGCGCCCAGCTGACGTCGAAGTCGCCGCTGTCGATCCAGGTGAACAGCTCGACGGTCCGGGCATTGCCCCCGAGCGCCACGTCGATGAACAGCCAGATCGAGATCACGGCCGAGATGCAGACGGCCGTCACGGTGACGGCCATGGCTCCCCGGTCGCCGATGATGCGGCCGAACAGCCCTGCGATCAGAAAGCCGGCAAGCGGCAGGAAAATCGCGGCGACTTCCATTTTCTAGCGCGCCCTCAGCCTTTCATCAGATTGATATCCGTCACCGCGATCGTGCCGCGGTTGCGGAAGTAGACGACCAGGATGGCGAGGCCGATCGCAGCCTCGGCCGCCGCGACGGTCAGCACGAACAGCGCGAAGATCTGGCCGACGAGGTCGTTGAGCGTCGTCGAGAACGCTACCAGGTTGATGTTGACCGCAAGCAGCATGAGCTCGAGCGACATCAGGATGATGATGACGTTCTTGCGGTTCAGGAAGATTCCGAAGATCCCCAGCGTGAAAAGGATCGCGGCGACCGTCAGGTAATGCCCAAGCGCGATCGTCATGCCCTTACACCCCTTCCCCGGTTCCGACCTTGCGGATGGCCAGCACCTCTTCGCGCCGCCGGTGGACCTGATCGCCGATACGCTGACGGCGCACGCCCGGGCGCTGGCGGAGCGTAAGCACGATCGCCCCGATCATGGCGACCAGCAGGACCAGCCCCGACGCCTGGAACAGGTAGGCATACCGCGTGTAGACGATCTGCCCCAGCGCCTCGGTATTGGTCACGAGATCCGGCGACGGCACCGGCGCCTGCGCGACGGACTGCGCCTCGGGTGCGATCACCCAGGCCCCGAGCACCAGCACCAACTCGGCCAGGAGGACGATCCCGATGAGCGCGCCGATCGGCAGATACTGCAGGAAACCTTGACGAAGCTCGGCGAAGTTGACGTCGAGCATCATGACGACGAACAGGAACAGAACCGCCACGGCGCCGACATAAACGACGACGAGAATCATCGCCAGGAATTCCGCCCCCATAAGAACGAAAAGTCCCGCCGAATTGAAGAAGGCGAGGATCAGGAACAGGACCGAATGCACGGGGTTCCTGGCAGAAATCACCATCACTCCCGAAGCGACGGCGACGGCGGCAAAAAGATAGAATGCCAGAGCCTGAACGATCATGCCGAAGCACTCCCGCAGACTTTGAACGAGATTGAGGGCGTCAAGGCGGGTTTCCCCCGGGTTAAGGCGAAGTGTGCGGGACGATTGCGCGCCTTCGCTGTCAAAGCCTCAAAGTGACCGCAGCGTTTTAGCGATAAGGCGCATCGGCTGCAATGTTGGCGGCAAGCTGCGGCTCCCAGCGGTCGCCGTTCGCGAGCAGCTTTTCCTTGTTGTAGAAGAGTTCTTCGCGCGTCTCCGTCGAGAACTCGAAATTCGGCCCTTCCACGATCGCATCGACCGGGCAGGCCTCCTGGCACAGGCCGCAGTAGATGCACTTCGTCATGTCGATGTCGTAGCGCGTGGTCCGGCGGCTGCCGTCCTCACGCGGTTCGGCCTCGATGGTGATGGCCTGCGCGGGGCAGACCGCTTCACACAGCTTGCACGCGATGCACCGCTCCTCACCGTTCGGATAGCGGCGCAGCGCATGCTCCCCCCGGAAGCGCGGGCTGATCGGCCCCTTCTCGAAAGGATAGTTCAGCGTCGCCTTCTGCTTGAACATGTAGCGGAAGGTCAGCGCCAAACCGGACAGCAGCTCGGTCAGCAGCAGCCCTCGGGCGGTACGATCGAGGAAAGCCATTCTTTGGTCCTCAGTTTCTCTACAGTTCCGCGCCGCCCGGGTCAGCCAGGCAGCCGGTCGAATGCGACGAGCCAGCCGGCGGTGACGACGACCCACAGCAGCGAGATCGGCAGGAACACCTTCCAGCCAAGGCGCATGAGCTGGTCATACCGGTACCGCGGCAGCGTGGCCCGAACCCAGATGAACAGGAACAGGCAGAACGCGATCTTCAGCGCGAACCAGATCGGTCCCGGGATCCAGTAGAGCGGCGCCCAGTCGATCGGCGGCAGCCATCCCCCGAGGAACAGCACGGTGGTCATGCCGCTCATCAGGATCATGTTCGCGTATTCGCCGAGGAAGAACAGGGCGAAGGTCATCGCCGAATATTCGACGTTGTAGCCGCCGACCAGCTCCGACTCGCCTTCCGGAAGGTCGAAGGGCGCCCTGTTCGTCTCGGCCAATGCCGAGATGAAGAAAATCACGCCCATGGGCAGAAGCCCGGTCAGCAGATAGCCGTTGAAGATGCCGAAGAGACCGGCCCCCTGCTGCTGCCGCACGATCTCGCTCAGGTTGAGCGACCCGGCGCAGAGCAGCACCGTAATCATGACGAAGCCGATCGACACCTCATACGACACCATCTGGGCCGCCGACCGAAGGGCGCCGAGGAAGGCGTATTTCGAGTTCGACGCCCAACCGGCCATGATGATCCCATAGACGCCGAGCGACGAGATGGCGAAGAGGTAGAGCACGCCGACATTGATGTCGGACAGCACCAGCCCCGGACCGAAGGGGATCACCGCCCAGGCCACGAGGCTGAGCAGGAAGGTCAGCATCGGCGCGATCACGAAGACGACGCGGTTCGCGCCCGACGGGATGACGGTTTCCTTGGCGAACAGCTTCAGGCCGTCCGCGAAGGGCTGCAGCAACCCGAACGGCCCGACCACCATCGGACCCTGGCGGAGTTGCATCGCCGCCATGACCTTGCGCTCGGCATAGGTGAGATAGGCCACCGCGACCAGCAGCGGGACGATGATCAGCAGGCACTGCAGGACGATCAGGATCGTCGGCCAGGCGTAATCGCTCCAGAGGATTTCCATCGAACTGCCCTACCCGCCTATTCCGCTGCCGCCTTGGACCGATTGACGATCTCGTCGACGCACCGCGCCATGGTCACGGAGCTGCGGCTGATCGGATCGGTCATGTAGAAGTTCTGAACCGGGGACACGAACGGCGCAGCGTCCAGCTTGCCCGCCGTGCCGAACTCGCCCCAGGCGGCCCGTTCGACCGTGTCGATCGTGCCGAACACCGGATTCACTTCGACAAGCCTTGCACGCACCTCACGCAGCGAATCATAGGGCAGCTTGTGGCCGACATGCTCGCTGGCCGCACGGATGATCTTCCAGTCCTCCCGGGCGTCGCCGGGCGGGAACACAGCCATCCGGCCCTGCTGCACGCGGCCTTCGGTGTTGACGTAGATGCCGTTCTTCTCGGTGTAGGCCGCGCCCGGCAGGATGACGTCGGCGCGATGGGCGCCGCGATCCCCGTGGTGGCCTTGATAGACGACGAAGGCGTCGCCGAGCCGCGACGTATCGATCTCGTCGGCGCCGAGGAGCCAGACCAGCTTGATCTCCCCGCGCGACGCGCCGTCCAGGATGCCGGAGACGTCCCGTCCGCCCTCGCCCGGTACGAAGCCGAGGTCGAGCCCGCCGACACGGGCGGCCGCCGTATGCAGGACGTTGAAGCCGTTCCAGTCTTCGCGGACCATGCCGAAATCGACGGCAAGGGCCCGGGCCTGGGCCAGCACAGCGGCGCCGTCCGCCCGGGTCAGGGCCCCCATGCCGACGATCAGCATCGGGTTCTTCGCCCCCCGCAGCACCTCGGCGAAGGCCAGCCGGCCGGAGGCCAGCTCGGCCAGCGTCTCCGGGCCCGCCCCCAGATATTCGGTGCGATACGTCAGATCCGCCTGCGGCCCGATGACGCCGACCTTAAGGCCACCCTTCAGCCACCGCTTGTGGATGCGCGCATTGACGAGCGGAGCCTCCCAGCGGGGATTGGCGCCGATGATGAGGATGGCGTCCGCCTGCTCGATGCCGGCGATCGTAGTGTTGAAGAGGTAGGACGCGCGCACCGTCGGATCGAGTTTTGCGCCGTCCTGGCGGCAATCCAGATTCGACGATCCGAGCGCCGTCATCAGATCCTTGAGCGCCAGCATCGATTCGGCGTCGCACAGGTCGCCGGCAAGGGCCGCGATCTCGGTGCCCTTGAGCCCCTTCACGCGGGCCGCGATCGCCTCAAAGGCCTCCTGCCAGGTCGCCGGCTGCAGGCGGCCGTCGCGCCGCACATAGGGCCGGTCCAGGCGCTGACGCTTCAGCCCGTCATAGGCGAAGCGGGTCTTGTCGCTGATCCACTCCTCGTTGACGTCCTCGTTCAGGCGCGGCAGCACGCGCATCACCTCGCCCCCGCGCGAGTCGATCCGGATGTTCGAACCGACGGCATCCATCACGTCCACGCTCTGGGTCTTCTTCAGCTCCCAAGACCGAGCCGAGAACGCGAAGGGCTTGGAGGTTAGCGCACCGACCGGGCAGACGTCGATCAGATTGCCCGAAAGCTCGCTCGACAGAGCCTTCTCGATATAGGTGCCGATCTCCATGTGCTCGCCGCGGCCCGTCGCGCCCAGCTCGGGCACGCCGGCGATCTCGTCAGCGAACCTGATGCAGCGCGTGCAGTGGATGCAGCGCGTCATAAAGGTCTTGATGAGCGGCCCCATGTACTTCTCTTTGACCGCCCGCTTGTTCTCCATGAAGCGTCCGCGGTCGAAGCCGTAGGCCACTGCCTGGTCCTGCAGGTCGCACTCGCCGCCCTGGTCGCAGATCGGGCAGTCGAGAGGGTGGTTGATCAGCAGGAACTCCATGACGCCGCGGCGGGCCTTGTGAACCACCTCGGAATCCGTGCGGATCACCATCCCGTCGGCCGCCGGCATGGCACAGGACGCGATCGGCTTCGGGCTCCGCTCCATCTCCACGAGGCACATGCGGCAGTTCGCCGGCACCGAGAGCCGGTCGTGGTAGCAGAAGCGCGGAATCTCGATACCGAGCTGCTCGCAGGCCTGGAGCACCGATGTGCCGGGCTCGACCTCGACCTCGATTCCATCGATCGTCAGTTTGGGCATAGCTTCGTCCCGTTACTCGGCCGCCGCACGGTGGGCAGCATCGCGGTAGTCGCGGATGCGCCTCTCCATCTCGGGCCTGAAATGGCGGATCAGGCCCTGGACCGGCCAGGCGGCGGCGTCGCCGAGGGCGCAGATCGTGTGTCCTTCGATTTGCCGGGTGACCTCGAGAAGCATGTCGATCTCCTCGGCCCGGGCATTGCCCTTCACCATCCGCTTCATCACGCGGAGAAGCCACCCCGTGCCCTCGCGGCACGGCGTGCACTGGCCGCAGCTCTCATGCATGTAGAAATGCGACAGGCGGGCGATCGCGTAGACGATGTCGGTCGACCGATCCATGACGATCACGCCGGCGGTGCCGAGTCCCGACTTCACCTCCCTCAGGCTGTCGAAATCCATCAGCACGGTGTCGCAGATGTCCTTCGGCAGCAGCGGCG
>JAJUFW010000598.1 GCA_029263555.1 Alphaproteobacteria bacterium | reverse complement strand
TCTGCTGATGAGCGACACCGCCTTCAAGCGCGACATCGAGGATGACCAGACGGTCCGCGACTTCGCCGCCCGGGTCGAGAGCCCCGAGCGCCTGCGCCTGCTTCTGGTGCTGACCACGGCCGACATCAAGGCGGTCGGGCCGGGCCGCTGGAACGCCTGGCGCGGCATGCTGCTGACCCAGCTCTTCTACCGCGCCAAGGAGATGCTGTCCGGCGGCTTCGAGACCGACGGGCGCGAGCAGCGGATCCGGGCGGCCCAGGCGGCGCTGCGCGCCCGCCTCGCCGACTGGTCCGAGGCCGATGTCGACGCCTTCGTCGCCAAGGGATACGCGCCCTACTGGCTGTCGCTGGACGTGGAGAGCCATACCCGCCACGCCCGGCTCCTGCGGGAGGCGGAGGCGAGCGGCCGGGCGCTGACCGTCGACACGCGCGTCGACAAGGCCGCCGCCGTGACCGAGGTCACGGTCATCGCCCCGGACCATCCGGGCCTCTTCTACCGCGTGGCCGGCGCCTTCGCCCTGGCCGGTGCCACGATCCTGGAGGCCAAGATCTTCACCCTGTCGAACGGCATGGCAGTCGACATCTTCTCGGTCCAGGACGCTGCCATCGGGACGGCGTTCGATGCCCCCGACAAGCTGGCGCGGCTGGCCGTGACGATCGAGCAAAGCCTGGTCGGCCAGGTCCGGCCCATGGCCGAGCTGGCCAAGCGCAAGCCCGCCTTCCCCAGCCGGACCCGGGTCTTCAAGGTTCAGCCGCGGGTGCTGATCGACAACGAGGCAAGCCGCACCCACACGGTAGTGGAGGTGAACGGCCGCGACCGGCCGGGATTACTCTATAACGTCACCCGCGCCCTGACGAAGCTCAACCTGCAGATCTCCAGCGCCAAGATCTCGACCTTCGGCGAGCGAGCGGTCGACGTCTTCTACGTCAAGGACGTGTTCGGGCTGAAGGTGACCCACGAAGCCAAGCTGGCCCGGATCCGCGAACGGCTGCTGGAGGCGCTGGTCGATCCCGAGGAGATGCCGGCCGAGCTGGCCCCGCCCATCCGTCCGCGACGCTCCGCCGCGAAGGCCGAACCGGCGAAACGCACCGGCCGCTGAGCCGAGCGGACCGTCCGGCCGCCGCCTTGGCGCCGCCGCGAAATTCCGTTACAGGACGCCCCCATGTCCCTTATGCGCGCCATCGCCACCGTCGGCGGCCTCACCCTCCTGAGCCGGGTCACGGGATTCGTCCGCGACATCCTGACGGCGGCGGTGCTGGGCGCGGGTCCGGTCGCCGACGCGTTCTTCGTCGCGCTCAAGCTGCCCAACTTCTTCCGCCGCCTGACCGCGGAGGGAGCGTTCAGCGTTTCCTTCGTGCCTCTGTTCTCGGCCGAGCTGGAGCGGAACGGGCGCCCTGCGGCGGTCGCCTTCGCCGAAGAGGCGCTGGCGGTGATGCTGACGATCCTGGCGCCGTTCACGCTTCTCGCCATTGTCGGCATGCCGGCGCTCATGCTCGTGCTGGCGCCCGGCTTCGCGGACGATCCCGAGAAATACGCGATGGCCGTCGAGTTCTCGCGGATCACCTTCCCCTATCTGATGCTGATGTCGCTGACGGCGCTGATGGGGGGCGTCCTCAACTCGGTGCACCGGTTCGGTCCGTTCGCGGCCGCACCGATCCTGTTCAACCTGACCCTGATCCTGTTCCTGGTGACCATCGCTCCGCTGACCGCAACGAGCGGCCACGCCCTGGCCTACGGCGTCGTGACCTCGGGCATCCTGCAGCTCGTCTGGCTGGCCTGGTCCTGCCACAGGGCGGGGATCTCGCTCCGGCTCCACTGGCCGCGGTGGTCGCCCCGCCTCTCCCGGCTGTTCCGGCTGATGGCTCCGGGCGCCGTCGGCGCCGGCGTCATGCAGATCAACCTGTTCGTCGACATCATCATCGCCTCGTTCCTGCCGACCGGCGCGGTCAGCTATCTCTACTATGCCGACCGGCTGAACCAGCTGCCGCTGGGCACGATCGGGATCGCCGTCGGCACCGTCCTGCTGCCGGTGCTGTCCCGCCAGGCGGAGGCGCAGAAGGACACGGGCAACAGGGCCGAGATCCTGGACACCCAGAACCGCGCCATCGAATACAGCCTGTTCCTTGCCCTGCCGGCCGCGGTCGCGCTGATCGCCATCCCGCAGCCGATCATCATGGTCCTGTTCGAGCACGGGGCCTTCGACGCGGCGGACGCCCGGGCCACGGCGACGGCGCTCGCGGCATACGCCATCGGCATCCCCGCCTATATCCTGACCAAGGTGCTCTCGACCGCCTTCT
>JAJUFW010000217.1 GCA_029263555.1 Alphaproteobacteria bacterium | reverse complement strand
CCGGGGTCAGCGGCAACGGTCGGACATCCGGCAGAACGCGCTTCTTCCGGCCTTCCTTCTGGGATCGCTGGCCTGCTACGCGCTGGCGCATGCCCTGCTGTTCGAACTGCATCTGCCGTCACGCTACATCCAGCACTCCCTGCGCATGGTGGCCGGGATCGGCTTCGGGATCAGCGTAGCGGCCATCATCGCCGCCTGCGCGGGAGGACCGGCCCCGGAGCCGAGGCACCGGAGGATGGTCATCCTGGCGCTTCCGTTAGCGGTCTTCCTGCCTCTTGCCATCCTGACCGCGCCGCTGTTCGGAAAGGATGTTCTGTTCAATGTGAAGTATCGGAGCCCCGAGCCGCAGGAGCTCTACGACTACATCGCCCTGCAGCCGCGCGACGTGGTGATCGCCTCGGATACGCGGCAGGCGGACGACATCCCGCTTCGGACGGGCCGGAGCGTGCTGTTCAGCCACAAGCACTCGATCCCCTATCACCCGAACTATTACGAGCCGATGCGCGACGCGATCATCGCCTTTCTGCGCGCGCTCTACGCGCCCGACCTGAAGCAGATGCAGCATTTTGTCGCCGGCCACCGGGTGTCGCATCTGATCCTGCACCGCGCCGCCTTCACGCCGGCCTATATCCGGTCGATCTGGTGGTCGCGGCAGTTTCCGGACGAGGCCGAAAGGGCGATCCGCGCTCTCGACCGCGGCCTGCCGGCCGTGGCCCGGCAGGCAGGCCGATGCGTCCGCGCCAGCTATGGCGAGCTTCTGGTCATCGGCGCGCAATGCCTGCTGCGCCTAGACCGGGAGGATTGAGATGCTGCGACTGACGTCGGACGGACCGGTCGAAACGGCCGTTCCGGATCGCGGCTACATCGCCGCCCGTGGCGTGATCGGCCGCCAGATCCTGCGCCTCACCCGCCATCTCCGGACGGTCAATGCCGAGCGGTATCTGCGTCCGGTCGAGCGTCACCTGGACATCGGGTGCGGCGACGGCTACCTGCTTCGCCGCGTCAGGGCGGCGGAGCGCATCGGGCTGGACCGGCTGCTGGGTGATGAGGTGACCGACCGCCTGGAGTTTCCCGACAATCATTTCGACCAGGTCACGATGCTGGCCGTAATCGAACACCTCACCCGGCCGGACGCGCTGATGGCCGAGATTGCCCGCGTACTGAAACCAGGAGGCCGGCTGGTGCTGACCACGCCGCGCCGCGAAGCCGACGCACTGATCCGGCTTTATGTCAGGGACATCGACAGCGAACACGAGCGCTATTTCACCCGCGAGGATATCGAACGGATGGCGGGCGAACGGCTCCGCCTGATCGCCCATCACAGCTTCGTCTTCGGCCTGAACCAGTGCTTCTGCCTGACCAAACCCGAGCCCTAGCCCGCGCGCGGCCCCCTGGGAGGACGCGGACCTTCCCGGCGCGCGGGTCCGGCCGGACGGTCGGCTTGGGGCTTCGATGCCTTGGCCGAGGCCAGATCGCGCTCCAGATCCGCTATCCGCTTCTTGACCGCGGATCGCAGCGCTTCGCTGACCGTAGGCTTCATGTCCGCCAGCTCCTGCCGGAGCTTCTGGAGCATGACCTCCTTCTCGCGGAGAGTCCGCTTGATCGGAACGTTGTCCGAACGCTGGCCTTCGATGGAACGCATGGGGTCCTTTCTTGTCGGCGAATATTCTCCCCGAACGGGTCGATACAAGGCGCATCCCGCCCCGTCAACCATGCTTCTCCGGCGCAGCCCATCGCTCAAGCGCGAAAGGGGGCCCGCGCAACCGCCCGCCCCCTACTAGCCATGAAGACGATATCGCGGGGTCAGCCCGTGGCGAGCTTGACGACCCTGGCGCTCGTGGATGCCTGGTCCGCCCTCTTCCGTACCGGAACCCCGGCCACGGCCGTGAGGCGGTCGACCGGCTCCCGGCTGGGCTTCGTCGCCCGGCGGGCCAGCGCGTCTCCCGTAAGCAGCTTGAACAGGTCTCGCCGCGCGCGAGAAAGCCGGCTCTTGATCGTGCCGACCGCGCACTCGCAGATTTCAGCCGCATCCTCGTAGCTGAAGCCGCTGGCGCCGACGAGAATGAGCACCTCGCGCTGCTCGGGGCTCAGCTTGGCGAGCGCCCGCTGGAAGTCGTCGATCTCGAGCTTCGCGTCCTGGCGGGGAAGAACCGACCAGACCTCCGGAGAAATCTCGTCGATAGGCTCTGCGCGGAATTTGCGGCGGCGAAGATTGTTGACGTGGAGGTTGCGGAGAATGGTGAAGATCCAGGCCTTGAAGTTCGTGCCCGGCGTATATTGCTGCCGTGCTGCCAACGCACGCACGATCGCGTCCTGAACCAGATCGTCCGCCGTGTCGGAATCGCCGGTCAACGACCGCGCAAAGGCTCTCAGATGGGGGATCGTACCAATAAGCTCGTTATTGAAACTCGGAGCCATTCGTTGCCTCTCCAGACACGGGGGGGGGGATGTTCGTTCTGACGCCTTCCAAGACCACACATGGTGACGGTCTCGTTCACATCAACACCCCCATC
This sequence comes from Alphaproteobacteria bacterium, assembly GCA_029263555.1. GTDB lineage: Bacteria > Pseudomonadota > Alphaproteobacteria > DSM-16000 > Inquilinaceae > JAJUFW01. The sequence continues at coordinate 3,140 of JAJUFW010000217.1, read as the reverse complement.
GTTTCACTTGTTCCGATCGGCGTTGTCGTCCCCTGCTCCTCGGGTCAGCTTATCAACCAGCTCCTTCAGCTCATCGGGCAAGGGTTCCTCTACGACCGAGCCGTACATCTCCTGAAGACGGTGGTCCAACCACTGATCGAAACTGCCCGGTTTCCCTACGGAAGACGCCTTCGAACCGTTCGGTCCAGGTCTTGCCTGCCGGGGGACGCGCCAGGGCGTGGGGCGGCCTACCTTGCGCCAGTCCATGGAATGTCTCCTGAAGACCCTCATCCTGCGGCCCGTTCCCAATCGAAGCGTGCGGACCTCGGCGTCCCTGTATTTACCCTCTCCTGCGCCATGTTCATAACATTTTTCGCAAATCTCGGCCTAACCTTGCGATATCAAGACATGCCACAATGTTCATCAACGATGGTCCAGACGATTGCATATCGGAACATGGCATATTCCCGGATGACGCGAGATTAGGAACGACTGCCGCAAAGGGGTCGAGCCAGGCCGGCGCTGCGGCTGATGCACGGTCCCTTTCCGTCTCTCCTTCGTTCTGGCGCGGGAGGCCGTCATTCGATACGGCCCGTCCGCGTCCTTGCCTAGCCGGCAACGACCGTGCCGCCGTTCGGGTGCAAGACCTGGCCGGTCATGTACGACGAATCCTCCGTCGCCAGGAAAAGGTGGCAGGATGCGACCTCGTTCGGCTGCCCGGGCCGGCCCAGCGGCGTGTTCGTTCCGAAGGTCTCCACCTTATCCTCGGAGAAGGTCGCGGGGATGAGCGGTGTCCAGATCGGGCCCGGAGCCACCCCGTTGACCCTTATCCCCTTCTCCGCCAAGGCCTGCGACAGCGAGCGGGTGAAGGCCACGATCGCGCCCTTGGTCGCACTGTAGTCCACCAGCACCGGATTGCCCTTGTAGGCCGTGACGGAGGTGGTGTTGACGATCGAGGCGCCGGGCCGGAGATGCGGCAACGCCGCCTTCGTCAGATAGAAATAGCCGAAGATGTTGGTCCTGAAGGTCCGCTCCAGCTGCTCGGCCGAGATGTCCTCCAGGGAAGTCTGCACATGCTGTTCGGCGGCATTGTTGACGAGCACATCCAGCCTGCCGAAGCGGTCGATGACGCGGGACACCGCTTCCCGGCAGAACGCTTCGTCACCCATGTCGCCCTTGAGCTTCATCACCGTCCGGCCCTCGGCCTCGACCATGCCGCAGGTGTCGTCCGCGTCCTTGTCTTCCTCGAGATAGATGAAGGCGATGTCCGCTCCCTCGCGAGCGAAGGCGACGGCCACCGCGCGCCCGATTCCGCTGTCCCCGCCGCTGATCAGGGCGATCCTGCCCTTCAGCTTATCGGCGCCGCGATAGCGCGGCGCGAACTCCGGCTCGGGCGTCATGCGGTCCTCCCGGCCGGGCTGATGGGACTGGCGCTGTGCGGGCGGATGCTCGATGGGTGCCACGGCGACCCTCCATGAGGAAGCGGCTGTTCGTGATGGGTGGGAACTCCTAAGCCCCTCAACAGCGGCCATCACTGCGCTGTTCCAGTCTCCGAAGAGGAACTCCGCGGCGCGCCAAGTCGTTTCGCTCTCTTGTCCGTCCGACGAGGATGGGAACCGTTTCAGGATGGAAGGAGGCTTTCCATGCTGAGTTGGGCCGTGTTTTTCCTGCTCGTCGCGCTCATTGCCGCCATGTTCGGTTTCGGCGGAATTTCCAGCGCCGCGGCCGGCACTGCCCAGATCCTCTTCTTCGTCTTTCTTGCGCTGTTCGCCGTAATGCTCGTCATCGGCCTGATGAACCGTCGCCGCGGGCCACCGGCATGAGCGGGAATTCCAGGAAACGGGGACGGAACCTGATAGGAATTGTCACGTTTCGTGGTTGGTGCCGATGCGGCACTGGCTTCCCTTAGCCTCCCTGCACAACTCGGGCCGTGCGCAAGCACGGCCCATTTTCTTTTCCTTTCCCGCTACCAGACGAAACCGGGCAGGACGTGATCGGGGACGGCGCCGAAATTCCGGCACAGGTCGTCCAGGACGGAATTCGGCTGCAGCTCCGTCCCCGGCGCGGCGAGGTCATCCGCATGGATGCCCGAGGTGATGAAGGCTGTCGCGAAACCGGCCCCGGCGCCGCCGGCGATGTCGTGCTCCAGGCTGTCGCCCACCGCGACGATCCGGTCGTCCGAAATGCCGCCCAAGATCCGCCGGCACTCTGCATAGACCTCGGGATGGGGTTTTCCGACCGATCGCGTCCGGCCGCCCATTTGCGCATAGAGGCGGGTCAGCGCCCCCGGCGTGGCGATCAGCCCGGCAGCCGTCACCCCGACCAGATCGGGATTGGCGCAGACGAGCGGCAGGTCCCGGCGCTTCGCGACCTCCAGGATCGGCTGGAAGACCTCAAGTGTCCGTCCTTTCTCGCCAAGTCCGGTGACGAGCAGGAAATCGGCGTCCTCTGGCCTTTCGACCAGATCGATGTCCAGCCCCTCCACGGTGGAGAGGTCGCCCGGCATGCTGATCAGGAAGCACCGCCTGCCCAGCCCCGCGAAGAACGGATCCGCGCGGTCGTGGAGTGCCGTCCGGGTCACTTCCCCCGAGGTCACGATGTCGGCGATCGCCCGCGGATCGAAGCCCAGATCCGCCAGCCGCTGCAGATTGGCGGCGGCGCGCTTGGCGGAGTTGGTCAGGATCACGACGCGTTTGCCGGCGGCCGAAAGCCGGGTCAGACACTCGACCGCGCCGGGATAGGCGGCAGCGCCGTTGTGGAGGACGCCCCATTGATCGACGACGAACCCGTCATATAGGTCGGAGAGGGCGGACATGCCATCGTGGAAGCGCATCATGCTCCGTTCTTAGCCGCCGCCGCGCTCCGCACGCAAGATGAAGCCGCAAGGGGCGAACCACTGCCCGCCTATCGAGATCACCGGGACATCCCCACGCCGCGCCGGGCCTTGGCAGTAATCGACTGTCGCAGCCTCGCCATCTCCGCCCACGGATCGTCGCGCCGGGCCCCCAGATATTCCTGCAGATTGGCGACCGTGAACCGGTCGGGGCCGGCCAGGGTGTCGAGATCCTCCCAGCAAAGCGGCAGGGCGACGGTTGCGCCGGGCCGCGCGCGGGTCGAATAGGGCGCGATTGCCGTCGCGCCACGGGTGTTCCGCAGGAAAT